>CAZHBH010000004.1:35127-61591 GCA_964530525.1 uncultured Rhabdothermincola sp.
ATGGATCGCTTCGGGATCGACGTAGCGATGGTGGCCTGGGCCCACGAGGGGCCGACAGCAGAAGCGCTCCTCAAGCACCCCGATCGGTTCGTGGCCTCCGTGGCGATCGACCCCAACGACGGGATGGACGCCGTGAGGCTCCTGGAGGCGGCGGCCGCCGACGGCGTTCGCAGTGCCCAGCTCTTCCCGGCCGGGTGCAACCCCCAGGTCCCCATCAACGACAAGAAGGCCTACCCGATCTACGCCAAGTGCGTGGAGCTGGATCTCCCGATCTTCGTGTGCACCGGCGTGCCAGGGCCCCGCGTGCCCATGGCCTGCCAGGCCACCGAGCTCATCGACGAGGTCTGCTGGTTCTTCCCCGACCTGACGTTGGTGATGCGGCACGGCGCAGAACCATGGGCCGAGCTCGCGGTGAAGCTGATGCTGAAGTGGCCGAACCTCTACTACTCCACGTCTGCGTTCGCTCCTCGCTACTACCCCAAGGCGATCATCGACTACGCCAACACGAGGGGGGCGGACAAGGTGATGTACGCCGGCTACTTCCCGATGGGCCTCTCGTTGGAGAGGATCATGGGCGAGCTGCCTGGCGTGCCGTTGAACGAAGAAGTGTGGCCCAAGTTCCTGTGTGACAACGCGCGGAAGGTGCTGAAGCTGGATGACTGACGTACTCGAACCCACGACACCCGCTACTGAGCAGCCGGAAGCCCCGTCGGCTCGACCCGCAGACGGCCTCGAGCCCACGTCGGGCTCGCCCGAAGCTGCCCAGCGCTACCCCTTCAAGGTGCCCTTCGGCTGGTTCGCGGTGGCCTGGTCGCACGAGCTGCCGGTCGGCGCCGTGCTGCCCCGCTACTACCTGGGCAAGCACCTCGTGGTGTGGCGCGACGAGCAGGGCACCGCGCACGTGCAGGACGCCTTCTGCCCCCACCTCGGAGCCCACCTCGGGCACGGCGGCATGGTGAAGGGGTGCGAGATCGAGTGCCCCTTCCACGGTTGGCGCTTCGACGGCGAGGGCCGGAACACCGACATCCCCTACAGCAATCGCACCAACGCCAAGGCGCAGATCCCCTGCTACCCGGTGGTGGAGCTGGGTGATCACCTGGTCATGGCCTGGTTCCACCCGCGCGGCGAGCCCCCCAAGTGGGAGCTGTCCATGCCGCAAGAGGCCTTCAGCGACGAGTTCACCCCGTGGACCACCGTCGACCTCTCGGTGAACGCAGGCATCCAGGAGCTGGCGGAGAACACCGTGGACAGCCCGCACTTCCGCTACGTCCACCACACCGAGATCGTTCCCGAGCTGGAGGACTACGACTCCAGCGGATGGGTATCCCGCACGCGCTCGATCCAGCGCTTCCCCACACCGAGGGGTGTGGTCGACGGCCGGATCGACATCGAGAACCAGGGCCCGGGATTCGGCTTCACCTGGTTCCGGGGCATCGTCGACACGCTGCTGGTGGCGGCGACCACGCCGATCGACGACACCCACACCCAGGTGAGGTTCAACTTCAAGGTGCGCAAGCTGGGCGACGAGGCGAGCACCTCGGGTGTCGGCAAGGCCTTCATCGACGAGGTCTGCAAGCAGTTCGAGGAGGATCGTCCGATCTGGGTGAACAAGGCGCACGTCTCGCGGCCCGCCCTGGCCGACACCGACCCGCCCTTCATGAAGTTCCGCAAGTGGTTCGCGCAGTTCTACGACGAGCCCGTGTCCAAGGACAAGGCCATGTGGGTGCCGCCCGGTCCCACCGACGGCGAGCAGCCGGTCTACATCCCGCCGGCGCCCACAGCGTCCCGCAAGAACACGCCGACGAGCTGAGCGTGGTGCCCACCGTCCGCACCCACCCGCTTGGGACCCCCGGGTCCTGGCGTCCGACAACCCCACACCTAGGCTGACTCGCATGGGCATGCCAACCGACATCGGCATCATCGACACGATGGTCGGCTTTCCCAGCCGAGACCGTCGGCAGGTCTACAAGTTCCTCGCTCCCCACCTGCGGGACCAGGAGAGCAAGGAGGAGTTCCGCTTTCCGGCCGAGTACATGTTCAAGGACATCCCGCCCGACCTGGACGACAACGTCGATCCGGTCGCGGTGGTGATCGACAACCTCGATCGCTTCGGCATCGAGAAGGCGATGGTGGGTGTGGGTCCCGACAGGGAAGACGCCCTGCGAGCGCTGAAGGAGCACCCCGACCGCTTCATCGCATCGGCGGCCGTGGATCCGAACCAGGGGATGGACGCCGTGCGCTTCCTCGCCGAGATGCACGACCGCTTCGGCATCAAGGCGGCCACCACGTTCCCGGCCGGGGTCCAGGTCCCGATCAACGACAAGCGCTACTACCCCATCTACGCGAAGTGCGTGGAGCTCGACATCCCGATCTTCGTGTGCGCTGGGGTCCCCGGACCCCGTGTCCCGCTGGCACCGCAGAAGGTGGAGCTGATCGACGAGGTCTGCTGGTTCTTCCCGGAGCTGCGCTTCGTGATGCGCCACGGCGCCGAGCCCTGGACCGAGCTGGCGGTGAAGCTGATGCTCAAGTGGCCCAACCTCTACTACTCGACGTCTGCGTTCGCCCCGCGGCACTACCCCAGGACCATCATCGACTACGCCAACACCAGGGGCTCCGACAAGATCATCTACGCGGGGTACTTCCCTGCGGGCCTCACCTACGACCGCATCTTCGCCGACCTCCCGCAGGTGCCCTTCGGTGACGACGTGTGGCCGAAGTTCCTCCGTCACAACGCCGAGAGGGTCCTGAAGATCTGACTCGTCCCGCGACCGCACCGAGGAACTACGGTTGCGCCAGGGGATAGCGGCTAGGGGGAAGCCGATGGCAGTGCTGGAGGACGAGTCCGCAGGCGGTGGCCCGGAGGCGCTCGCGCTCGAAGGTCTGACCGATGACCTGGAGGATCTGCTGGGGGTCTTGGCGTCGAGGGCAGATCTGATCGAGCGCCAGCTCGCGCGCGGGAACCACAGAGAGGCCAAGGCGAGCGTCGACGCGATGCGCAGGACCATCGAGGAGAGCAGGCGGGTCACAGCAGGACTGCGCAGCATCGTGCGAAGGTCGGTACCTGCGACCCGCGCCGTGGACCTCAGGTGGCTGCTCGACCAGCTCGCACCGTTGTTCGACGCCATGGCCGGCGAGACCGTGCGGATCGAGCGGCACGTCGCCTCCGAGCTCCCAGCCCTCCAGGCCTCGCAGCTCGGGCTTCGCCGGGCGCTGCTGAACCTGGTGGTGAACGCCAGGGAGGCCCTGGGGGATGGCGAGGGATCCATCTCGATATCGGTGGACCCCGCTCAGCGAGACGGCCGCGATGGGGTGGAGATCGCGGTGGCCGACGACGGACCCGGCATCGAGCCCGAGATCCTCGCCGAGGTGACGGAGCCGAACGTGTCCACCAAGGTCGGTGCCACGGGCTTGGGCCTGGTCACCGTGTCCGAGGTGGTGGAGGCAGGGCGAGGCTCCCTGACCATCGAGAGCGAACCCGGCGAAGGTTGCACGGTCACCTTGTGGTTCCCGGCGGAGGGTTCCGGAACCCCCTCGGGTTCCGGGAGTGGTGAGCCGGTGGAGCAGGACCAGCTATCGGGCTCGTAGGTGCAGGGCGATCCCCAATACGATGCGCCCATGCCCGCCATCACGCCCATCGCAGCCACCGCCGAGCAGCTGGGAGAGGTGACCTTCAACGCCGACGGCCTCGTGCCCGCAATCGTGCAGGAGGAGGGGACCGGGAAGGTCTTGATGATGGCGTGGATGAACCGGGAGTCGCTCGAGCAGACGCTCGAGACCGGTCGCACCTGGTTCTGGAGCCGCTCGCGCCAGGAGTACTGGTGCAAGGGGGAGACCTCGGGAGATCGTCAGTTCGTGCGCGAGGCCTACTACGACTGCGACGGCGACACGCTGCTGTTCGTCGTCGAGCAAGAGGGCAAGGGCGCATGCCACACCGGGAACTACTCGTGCTTCTTCCGGGCCTTCGGCCCGGGTCCCGACGCGGCCTCCGACGGCAGCGTCGGTGGCACCCGCGAAGGGTAGAAGCCGGTCCGTGATCCGTCCCAGCAGGGAGGAGTTCCACGAGCTGGCGCGCGACCACACGGTCGTGCCGGTCTGGCAGGAGCTGGTGGCCGACATGATCACGCCACTGGCGGCCTTCGCCCGGCTGACCAGGGGAGGAGAGCCGGGATTCCTGCTCGAGTCGGTCGAGCACGGTGAGCGCTGGAGCCGTTGGTCGTTCGTGGGCCGCCGTGCGGCGGGGACCCTCCTGGCCTCCGGTCGAGAGGTGAGGGCCAGCGGCGCCATACCGGAGGGCGTTCGGCTCGATGACGGGGTCCTCGTCGCCGTGGAGGACCTGCTCTCGCAGTTTCGCTCACCTCAGATCGAGGGCCTCCCACCGCTTCACGGGGGCTTGGTCGGCTACCTCGGCTACGACGTGGTGCGGGAGGTCGAGAACCTCCCCGACGTGCCCATCGACGAGGCCGGCTTGCCCGACGCGGTGCTCTCGATGATCGGGGACCTGGCTGCCTTCGACCACTTCGGCCAGCGCGTCACGCTCATCTCCAACGCCTTCGTCCCGCGCGGTTCGGACGCCGAGGTGCTCGACGCCTTGTATGACGAGGCACTCGAGCGTCTCGACGAGCTGGCGCGTGACGGGGCGAGGCCTGTGGACGAGCCACTGCTGGAGCCGGCCTCCGTGGAGCCGGGTGCAGAGGAGCTGCCGGAGGTGCGCTCTTCGATGGCCGACGGCACCTACGAGAGGGCGGTAGAGGTCGTCAAGGAGCACATCCTCGCCGGCGACGCATTCCAGGTCGTGCTCTCGCAGCGCTTCGACCTCGACCTCGGAGCCGACCCGTTCGACGTCTACCGGGTTCTGCGACAGGTGAACCCGAGCCCGTACATGTACTTCGTCAGGCATCCGTCGGTGACGTTGGTGGGATGCTCGCCCGAACCCATGGTGAAGCTGATCGACGGGCGCGTCATCTCTCGGCCCATCGCGGGCACGCGGCGCCGCGGAGCGACCGAAGAGGAGGATCGGCGCCTCGGCGCAGAGCTCCGCGAGCACCCCAAGGAGGTGGCGGAGCACGTGATGCTCATCGACTTGGCGCGCAACGACGTGGGCAGGGTCGTCAGCTTCGGCACCGAGCAGGTCGACGAGACCATGACGCTCGAGCGCTACAGCCACGTCATGCACCTCACCTCCCAGGTGTCGGGGCAGCTGGCCGAGGGTCGAACGCCCATCGACGTGCTGAGGGCCACCCTTCCGGCAGGCACCGTCTCGGGAGCGCCGAAGGTGCGGGCCATGGAGATCATCGACTCGTTGGAGCCCGCCAAGCGCGGTCCGTACGCAGGAATAGTGGGTTACATCGACTTCTCGGGGAACATCGACACCGCCATCGCCATCCGCACCCTCGTCGTCGGACCCGACGGCCGAGCCTCGGTGCAGGCGGGTGCCGGGATCGTCGCCGACAGCGTCCCGGCGGACGAGGACCTGGAGTGCCGGAACAAGGCACGGGCGATCCTGGTAGCGGTCCCACCCGCCCGGCGGATGACGGCGCAGCGCGCATCGCAGGGCGGCCCTGGCGGGGAGGCGTCGCCGCGAGGTCAGGCCGAGGAAGGCTCCGTGGGGCCGGCACGGAGGACGCCGTGACGGACGCCGGACGGGGAGGACCCCCCTCAGGGCCCTGGGAGGCCCGTCCCAGCAGGGACGTCATCCGCTTGGAGGGTCCGGATTCCCGATCCTTCCTGCAGGGCCAGTTGAGCCAAGACCTCTCCGAGATCGGTCGCGGAGAGGAGGCGTGGTCGTTCCTGCTGCAGCCCAACGGGAAGGTGGAGGCATGGCTGAGGGTGGAGCCGCTCGGTGGAGATGACTTCGCCCTCGACGTGGACGAAGGGTGGGGGCCGGCGGTGCTGGAGCGCCTGGAACGCTTCAAGCTGAGGGTGAGCGTCGCGCTGTCGCTGGAACCCCGGGGCCGACTGGTGCCGGTGCCGGAGGGCCTCGACGCGTACGAGACCGCCCGGATCGCTGCGGGGATCCCGGCGATGGGGGCCGAGCTGACCCAGGCGACCATCCCGGCGGAGGTGGGCCAGTGGATCATCGACGCCTCGGTGAGCTTCACGAAGGGCTGCTACACCGGCCAGGAGCTGGTGGCTCGCGTCGACTCCCGGGGAGGCAACGTCCCGCGTCGGCTGAGGGTGCTCGACCTGGGTGAGGGTTCTGTCGTGCAAGCCGACGGCGAGCCTCCGGCGCCAGGCGATGAGGTGGCGCTGTCGACGGGTGAGAAGGCGACGGTCACCAGCGTCGCCCCCGACGGCTCGGTGGCCCTCGCCTACGTGGCAAGGCTTCGGTCGCCCTAGGTCGACAGGGGAGCAGGCCGGGACGGTGGTCGCGTGCGTGGCGACGGCCGGGGCGGTCTAGCCTCGCGGTGTGGTCGGCACCTATCTCGATCGGATCTTGGCGGCCCACAGGGCGGCAGCGGAGCTGGATCAGCGACCCCTTCCCGACCTCGTCGACCAAGCCCTAGCGTGCCCGCCGACCCGGGGGTTCCGCCAAGCCATAGCTGCCGCTGCCTCCGATCCCTCGGGGCCGCGCCCGGCGGTGGTGGCCGAGGTGAAGCGACGTTCGCCGTCGAAGGGTGACCTGCGGGTCGACCTCGACCCCGCCGCGCTGGCGAGGGAGTACGAGAGAGGCGGGGCCACCTGCCTCTCCGTGCTGACCGACTCCGAGTTCTTCGGCGGTTCGCCCGACGACCTCGTCGCCGCCCGGGAGGCCACGAGCCTCCCGGTCTTGCGAAAGGACTTCACCGTCTCACCTCGCGACGTGTGCGACGCCAGGATCATGGGGGCCGACGCCGTCCTCCTCATCGTCGCCGCCCTCGACTACGTGGAGCTCGCCAGCTTGGTGGCGCTGGCCCGGCGGATCGGCATCGACGCCCTCGTGGAGGTGCACGACGAGGTCGAGCTGGGCCGGGCGTTCGTGCTGGGGGCCGATCTGGTGGGCGTGAACCAGCGCGACCTGGTGACGTTCGAGGTCGACTCGGGCAGGGCAGCGAGCCTGGCGGGCATGATCTCCGAGGACGCGGTCAGGATCGCCGAGTCCGGAGTGCGGGGTCCGGAGGATGCTTCGGGGTTGGTGGAAGCTGGCTACCAGGCTGTCCTCGTGGGCGAGTCGTTGGTTACCGCCGGCGATCCGGCCGCTGCCGTCGCCGCCATGCGATCGGCCTCCTCCTAGCCACTCCTTGCGTTTCCGGCGACGTTCACCTGCTTGCTGCGCGCCTCCGATAGCTTTGACTGGAGGCCTTGGGCGACGGTTCAACAGGCTCAGGGTGTTTCGTCCGAGCGCAGCGAGGATCAGTGCCGTGAGTGGCCACAGGCGTGACCTTTTCGGAGGTTTCTCAAGGTGTTCGTGAAGATCTGCGGCGTGACCAACGAAGAGGACGCGCTTCTCGCCGTGGCCATGGGCGCCGACGCAGTCGGCTTCGTCTTCGCCCCCTCCAAGCGCAAGGTGGCTCCCGGTCAGGTGCGCGACATCGTTCGCCGGTTGCCTCACGAGACGCTCACGGTGGGCGTGTTCCGGGACGAGTCCCCCCAGCGGGTGGTGGAGACCGTCAACACCATCGGCCTCAAGGGCGCCCAGCTCCACGGCCACGAGTCGCCGGCAGAGGCGGCGTGGATCCATCAGAGGGTGCCGTTCGTGGTCAAGGCCTTCGCCGCCGTCGACGAGCAACTTGCCCGCGCCGGCGACTACGACGTGGACGCTGTCCTCGTCGACGCCCTCATCCCCGGATCCGGGGAGGTGTTCGACTGGACGCTCGCCGAGGGGCTGCCGACGGAGCGACGGATCATCCTCGCCGGCGGCCTGAACCCCGAGAACGTGGCAGGTGCCATCGACCGGATCAACCCGTGGGGCGTCGACGTGTCGACCGGGGTGGAGGCGTCGCCTGGACGCAAGGACGCCGTGAAGGTCATGCGCTTCGTCAACGCGGCGAAGGCAGCCGGTCCCGATGCTCTCGACGATCTACCAGCCGCCGCTTCGGGAGGCGAGGACGGGCCCGAGCTCTACGACCACGAGTGGGAGCCCGACGGCTCCCTGCCCGCTTGACCTGGCCAGATCCTTCTCTATGGAGGTGAACCGGTTCAGGGGCGTTGGCCGGTGGGCGTTACGGTGGGCGACGTGAGCCTCCCAGACCCCGGCCCAGAGGGCCGCTTCGGAACGTTCGGCGGCAGGTTCGTGCCCGAGACCCTCGTTCCTGCCTGCGCCGAGCTCGAGGAGGCCTTTCGCCACGCATGGGCCGACCAGGCCTTTCGGGACGAGCTCGACGGTCTGCTGTCCGACTACGCCGGACGCCCCTCGGTGGTGACCGAGTGCCACCGGCTCTCCGAAGAGCTGGGCCTTCGCCTTCTGCTCAAGCGAGAGGACCTCAACCACACCGGCTCCCACAAGATCAACAACGTGCTGGGCCAGGCCCTGCTGGCGAAGCGGATGGGCAAGACGCGCCTGGTGGCGGAGACCGGTGCCGGTCAGCACGGGGTGGCCACTGCGACGGCAGCCGCCCTCCTCGGTCTGGAGTGCTTGGTCTACATGGGCGAGGTCGACATGGCCCGCCAGGAGCTGAACGTCTTCCGCATGCGCCTCCTCGGCGCAGAGGTGGCGGCAGCGAGCTCAGGAAGCCGAACCCTCAAGGACGCGATCAACGAAGCCCTCCGGGACTGGGTGGCGACGGTGGAGACCACGCACTACTGCCTCGGTTCCGCCATGGGTCCACACCCTTACCCGTGGATGGTGCGCGAGCTCCAGTCGGTGGTGGGAGCCGAGGCGCGGGCCCAGTGCGAGGCGCTGCTGGGCAGAGCTCCCGACGTCGTCACCGCGTGCGTAGGTGGTGGTTCGAACGCCATCGGCATCTTCTCGGGGTTCGTCGACACGGACGCCGAGCTCGTGGGGGTGGAGCCCGCCGGGGGAGCTGCCCTCACCACGGGATCACCGGGAGTCGTGCACGGCTCCAAGTCGTTCCTGAAGCAGGACGAGTTCGGTCAGGTGCTCGAGGCCGAGTCGATATCCGCGGGCCTGGACTACCCAGGCGTGGGCCCAGAGCACTCCAACCTCGCCTCGACGGGTAGGGCCCGCTACGTCACCGTCACCGACGCCGAGGTGGTGGAGGCGTTCTCCAGGCTGTCGCGCACGGAGGGAATCATCCCGGCGCTCGAGCCCGCTCACGCCCTGGCGTGGGTCCTGCGCGACCACCGAGCGCTCGCCGGCAAGGTCGTGCTCCTCAACATGTCGGGGAGAGGCGACAAGGACGTCGACCAGATGATGGGGATCATGGGATGACCACCGGCCCTGCTTCGTCCGCCCCGACTCTCGAGGCCACGCTGCGCTCCCGCCGCGACGGCGGTCGCAAGCTCCTCGTGCCCTACCTCACGGGCGGCCTGGGATCCCGCTGGCTGGACGTGGTGCGGGCGGCGGCCGACGCCGGAGCCGACGGCGTGGAGATCGGCATCCCCTTCAGCGATCCCGTCATGGACGGACCCGTGATCCAACGGGCGAGCGAGATGGCGCTGGCTGGCGGAGCCACGCCGACATCGATACTCGACGAGCTCGCCGGGCTCGACGCGGGGATCCCGTTGGCGGTGATGACCTACTACAACATCTGCTTCCACGCTGGCCACGAGCGCTTCGCCGCCTCGCTCGCGGCCGCCGGCGTCAGTGGTGCGATCCTTCCCGACCTCCCCCTCGAGGAGGTGGGACCGTGGGCCGCTGCGGCAGACGCTGCCGGCATCGAGACGGTCATGCTCGCGGCCCCGACAGCGCCCGACGACCGGCTTCCTGCTATCTGCGCCCGGTCCCGGGGCTTCGTGTACGCGGTGGGGCTCCTGGGTGTGACGGGAGAGCGTGCGGAGCTGGCGGCCAGCGCCACCGTGATCGCCAAGCGCCTGAAGGACATCACCGACAAGCCGGTGCTCATCGGGGTGGGGGTGTCCGACGCCGCTCAGGCGACCGAGGCTTGCACGATCGCCGACGGCGTCGTCATAGGTTCGGCGGTCATGCGCCGCGTCCTCGACGCGCGCGACGACGACGAGGGTCCGGCCGCTGCCCACGCCTTCCTCTCCGACGTGCGGGCGGCGTTGGACGCGTCATGACCAGCCTCTACGAGCGCGTGGGCGGCCAGCAGTGGTTCGACGATCTCGTGGAGCGCTTCTACGAAGGGGTGGAGGGCGATCCCGTGCTCCGACCCATGTACCCCGAGGACCTCACCGAGGCCAAGCGCCACCTGGCGCTGTTCCTGGGCCAGTACTGGGGCGGGCCGGCCACCTACATGGAGGAGCGGGGCCACCCCCGACTGCGCATGCGCCACGTCCCCTTCGTGATAGGCCGCGCCGAGCGCGACGCCTGGATGCGGCACATGTCGGCGGCCGTCGAGGCTTCGAAGGCCTCCGGCCCGATCTCATCGGAGGACGAGGCGGCCCTCCTCGACTACTTCTCGAACGCGGCCACGTTCATGATCAACGACACCGCTCCCGGTGGCCAGCAGCGCCTGGTCGTACGTGCCGAGCAGCCCTCGCCTCCTACTCCTCCCCCCAGCTAGCGCCTTCAGGCGGGTTCGAGCAGCACCAGCGGGATCTCACGATCCGTCTTGGCCTGGTATCCGGCGTAGCCCTTGTAGGTGGCGGTCACCTCGGGCCAGAGACGGGCACGCTCCTCGGCGGTGGCCACGCGTGCGACCATCGGGCGCTTGGGGGCCCCGGCGTACGCGACCTCCACGTGCGGGTCGGCTTCGAGGTTCAGGAACCATGCCGGGTGCCGATCGTCGCCACCGCGGGAGGCGACGATCACGATCGCCCCGCCGTCTTGGAGGGGGGAGGTGAGCATCACCGAGTGCGGCCTTCCGCTCTTGCGTCCTGTCGTGGTCAGCTCCAAAGCGGGCATCCGGAGGTCCCAGCCGATGCGCCCCCCGCTCACCTTGATGAGGCCGCGGTGGATCACGTTCATAGCCTTCAGCCCCAGATCGGACGGCACCTCGTCAACAGTAGGGCTGTCCTCGCGGTCATGGGAGCAGAGCGATCTCCCAGCACCGGAGCACGGCCCGATGTCCGGTTCTGGGGTTTGCCCTCTCATGCCCTGATGGCGGCCCATATGAGCTCGGCCAACCGGGAACGGGCCTGGGTGGCGCTGAGAGAGGAGCGTCCGCCTAGATCATGACCGACGGCGCCACATCCAAGTTCCTCGACATGGCGTGGATCAGGTGGTTGGGCATCGATCCTCGGGAAGCGGGCGAGGGGCGGGCTGTCATCGCCCTCGACCCGAGGCCCGAGCAGCTCAACCACAACGGCACGGTCAACGCCGCCATCTTGTTCGGCCTGGCCGAGGTCGCCGGCGCCGGAGCTGTGGTGGCGGGCGTCCTGGAGCTCGCGGCCTCCTCGTACACCGTGGTTCGCAGGGGCACCATCGACTACCTCGGACCTGCAAGGGGCGAGGTAGTCGCCACAGGCGCCGTCGGGGTCTCCGATCCGGCTCGGATCAGCGCCGCTCTCGAATCGGATGAGGGAGTGGAGGTCGACGCTCAGGTTGAGATCGCCGATTCCAGCGGTCGCCCCGTGGCGCGCAGCACCATGACCGTGGTCCTCCGCCCCCGCAGACCCGGAGCTCGGTGAGAGATGGTGTCGCATGCCCGCGCTACGTTGGTCGCCATGCTCGAACCAGGCGACAAGGCGCCGGCCATCAACCTGCTGAACCAAGACGGCGAGAAGGTGAAGCTCTCCGACTTCAAGGGTCGCAAGGTGCTGGTCTACTTCTACCCGAAGGCCGATACCCCGGGGTGCACGACGCAGTCGTGCGGGTTGCGCGACATCGCAGGAGAGATCGGCGACGTCGCCATCGTGGGCGTGAGCCCCGACGATCCCGCGAAGCAGAAGCGCTTCGACGAGAAGTACGGCCTGGGTTTCCCTCTGCTGGCCGACACCGAGCACGAGGTGGCCGAGGCCTACGGCGTGTGGGCCGAGAAGAGCATGTACGGCCGCAAGTACATGGGCATCGTGCGCTCGGCGTTCCTCGTGGACGAGAAGGGCAAGATCGAGCAGGCCTGGTACAAGGTGAGCCCCAAGGACACGCCGGCGAACCTCCTGGACGCTCTGGCAGCCTGATGGTCGAGCCGTCAGGGGGAGCCGAGTCCTTCCCGAAGCCGATCGAGGTCCTCCCGCACAGGCCGCCGTTCCTCTTGCTCGACGAGGTGAGCGCCCTGGAGGTCGGCGTCGGTGCAAGGGGTCTGTGGCGGCTGACCGGTGACGAGGCCTTCTTCGGTGGCCACTTCCCGGGCCGACCCACGCTCCCGGGGGTGCTGATGGTGGAATCGATAGCGCAGCTTGGCGCGTACGCGGTGCTGGTCGGCGGCACGCACGAGGGCAAGATCCCTCTCTTCGGTGGCGTCGACAACGTCCGCTTCCGCCGCCAGGTGCTCCCAGGCGAGGTGCTCGAGCTGGAGATGGAGCTGGGGCGCCTCTCGGCCCGTGCGGGGAGGGGCCATGGCCGCGCATCGGTGGACGGCGAGACCGCCTGCGAGGCCGACTTCCTCTTCGTCTTCGGCTGACCCGCTCCGGTACCGCGGAGCAAGCGTGTAGCAGCCGAACGGTCGGAACCCCGATCCGCGAAGCGTGCGAGAGCTACGTGGCCGGGCCGAAGACCAGGCAGCCGTTGTGGCCACCGAACCCGAAGCTGTTCGACAGCGTCGGACCCGGCTCCCACTGGCGAGGCTCGCCATGCACGATGTCGATCGGTGGCAGCTCCGGGTCGGGCTGCTCGTAGCCCCAGGTGGGCGGGATGAGGCCCCGGAGCATCGAGAGCACCACGGCGACGCCCTCGAGCGCACCGGCCGCACCGAGCGAGTGTCCGGTGATCCCCTTGATCGAGGTGACCGGGGGCCCGGGTAGCCCGAAGACCTTCGCGATCGCCTCGGCCTCGGCGGCCTCGTTGGCCGGGGTGGAGGTGCCGTGTGCGTTTATCTGGGCGATGTCGCCCGGTTCCAAGCCGGCGTCTTCCAAGGCCAGTTCCATGCAGGCGATGGCCCCGGCTCCACCCGGCGAGGGAGAGGTGATGTGGTGGGCGTCGGCCGTGGACGCAGAGCCGAGCACCTCGGCGAGGATGGTGGCGCCACGCTCCTTGGCTGCCTCCCACTCCTCCAAGACGAGCACGGCGCCACCCTCGGCCAGGACGAAGCCATCACGCCTCGCGTCGAACGGCCGAGAGTTGCCCGAGGTGGACATGGCCGTCATGTTCGTGAACCCGGCGATCCCCGTGGGTGTCATCGCCGCCTCGCTGCTGCCGGCGATCACTGCATCGCAGCGACCCATGGCGATGAGGCGGGCTCCGTTGCCGATGGACTGCGTGCCCGCAGCGCAAGCTGTGCAGGTGTTCTCGCACACCCCTTGCCAGCCGAAGCGCATCGACACCTCGGCAGCGGCCCTGTTCGCCATCATCATCGGCACCAGGAACGGCGTGACCCGCCTGGGTCCCTTCTCGTGCTCGACGACGACCTGGTCCTCGATGGTGATGAGGCCGCCAACGCCGGTGCCGATCCACACGCCCCGCCTCAGCGGCTCACCAGCGGGTTCGCCGCTCTGCGCGAGGGCCTCGATCGTGGATGCGAGGGCGAACTGGGTGAAGCGGTCGGTGCGGCGGGCTTCCTTCGGGTTGTCGAAGTAGGCCTCGGGCGAGAAGTCGTGCACCCTCCGCTCGCCCTCGGGGGGCTCACCCAGGAGGCCCTCCCAGAAGGCGTCGACGCCGATCCCGCATGGCGCGACGACCCCCAAGCCGGTGACGGCCACCCGGCGCCTCTCCGGGTAGGGAGGGGGCGTCGGCATCAGAGCTTGGACTTGACGAGCTCGAGCGCCTGGCCGACCTTCTCGATGCCGTCGAGCTCCGACTCGTCGACGCTGATGTCGAACTCCTCCTCGAGCGCCATGACGAACTCGACCAGGTCGAGGCTGTCGGCGTCGAGGTCGTCAGAGAAGCTCGCCTCGAGGGTGACAGCCCCCTCTTCGACGGCCAGCACCTCTACGGCGCACTTCTTGAACCGGATGAAGATCTCTTCGCTCATCGATGCATGCTCCCATGCTCTGGGGTGGGTTGGGAAAATCTACCGGCCCGGAGGGAGGGATCACCACGCTCCCATGCCGAGGCCACCGTCTATCGGCACCACGGCACCGGTTATGTAGCCGGCCTCCTCGGAGGCCAGGAACCGGACCAGGGACGCGACCTCCTCCGGCGTTCCGAGCCTTCCCAGGGGGACCGACCGGCTCATCTCCGCCTGCCGCTCCTCGCCGATCTTGGCGAGCATGTCGGTGACGATCGGGCCCGGGGTCACGACGTTGACCGTGACGTTGCGCGACGCCAGCTCCCGGGCGAGCGAACGTGTCAGGCCCACGAGGCCGGCCTTCGCAGCGGCGTAGTTCGCCTGCCCGGCTTGGCCGATGGTGGCCACGACGGAGCCCATGAAGATGATGCGCCCGAAGCGGGCTCTGACCATGCGCTGGGCTGCGCGCCTGGCGACCCGGAGACCGCCCACGAGGTTGGTGTCGAGCACCCGCTGGACGTCCTCGTCCTTCATCCGCAGGACCAGGCCGTCCGCGGTGACCCCGGCGTTCGACACGAGGATCTCCACGGGCCCCAGCTCGGCCTCCACCTTGTCGAAGGCGGCGTCGACCTGGGCGGTGTCGGTCACGTCGCACGGGACGCACAACAGCCCCCCGGGCTCAGCAGGGGGATCGCTGCGGTAGGTGACCGCCACCCGGTAGCCGTCGGCCTCGAAGGCTCTCGCTATGGAGAGGCCGATGCCCCTGTTGGCGCCCGTCACGAGCACCACCCGGCTCTCGGGCTGGTCTGGCACGACTGCCAAGGCGGCGGAGCTCACGAAGCCCTCACGGCTCGGCGCTCCAGCGAAGCACGGCACTGGCCCAGCTCATCCCGGCACCGAAGCCCACGAGCAGGACGACGTCGCCCCTCGAGAGCCGTCCGGCGTCGGCGGCGGTGGCGAGTGCGATGGGCACGGAGCCTGCGGAGGTGTTCCCAGTGGACTGCAGCACCGTCGCAGTGCGCTCCATCGGTATCCCGAGGCGCTGGTTCGCCGCTTCGATGATCCTCATGTTCGCCTGGTGGGGGACCACCAGCGCCACGTCGTCGGGTGAGACGCCGGCTCGATCCAGGGCCCTCACGGCGCTGTCGACGGTTGCCCTAACGGCCTTGCGGAACACCTCTCGCCCGTCCATCTGCACGTAGCCGCCGATGTGCGCGTAGAGGAGCCCGACGCTGGAGCCGTCAGCGCCCATGTCCCAGCCCAGGAGGTCGCCGGGATCGTCGGTGCCCTCCAGGACGATCGCGCCAGCGCCGTCGGCGAACAGGATCGCGGTGCTGCGATCGGTCTGGTCCGTGAGTCGGCTGAGGGTGTCGGACCCGACCAGCAGGATCCGCTTCGCTCCGATCGACAGGAGTCCAGCGGAGTAGATGAGGCCGTACACGAAGCCGGAGCAGGCTGCGTTGAGGTCGCTGGCACTTCCAGGGATTCCCAGGGCGTCCTGGACGATCGAGGCGGTTGCGGGAAGGTGGAAGTCGGGCGAGCTGGTGCAGAGCAGGACCTGGTCGATCTCTCCACCTTCGAGGCCGGCCTTGGCCAGGGCTGCCGCCCCGGCCTCGACGGCCAGCGAACCTGTGGTCCCGCCGACCCTGCGCTCCTTGATCCCCGTTCGCTCGGTGATCCAGTCGTCGGAGGTGTCGAGGCGTGCCTCGAGGTCGGCGTTGGTGACCACGTCCGGGGGAAGTGCCAGCCCCCAGCCCGTGATCCGTGCTCCGCCCATCAGTCGGTGCGGAGCCAGGCCACCGGCTGGCTCACCGCCACTCGTTCGCCTTCCATCGCCAGCACTCCCATGATCGTGCCCGAGAACGGGGACCGGACCTCTTCCGAACCCACCTGGCCTACCACGTCTCCAGGCTCCAGCCTGGTTCCGGTGCCGACTCCCTCAGCGGGTGAGAAGACACCTGCAGCGGGGCTCACGACCATCCGTTCCGTGGCGAAGAGGTGCTCGCCCTCGTGCACGCCGGCGCCACGGGCTATGGGTCCCTCGGCCAGCGTGCTCAGGAGCTTGTCCAGATCGCTGGGGGAGTTCACGGAAAGGGTTCGGGCGTCTTCGAGCGTGCGTTTGGCGGTGCCGGTGAGGATCGCTCCGGGACCGATCTCCACGAAGGTCGTGAAGCCGTCGTCAGCCAGCTGGTGCAAGATCCGTCGCCACTGCACCGGGCTCGTGAGCTGGGTGGCCAGGAGCTCGCCCCACTCTGCAGAGCTCCCGTGCGCCCTGGCATCCACGTTGGCGTACACAGGCAGGTCTGGGTCGCGCAGCTCGGTGCCGTCGATCGCCTTGGCGAGCTGCTCCAGGGCGGGTCGCATGTACGGGGTGTGGAACGCCCCGCTCACCTGGATCGGCAGGACCTTCTTCGCGCCACGCTCCTTGGCCAGAGCAGCTGCTGCCTCGACCCCGGCGGCGCTGCCCGCCACGACCACCTGGCCGGGCGCGTTGAAGTTCGCCACCCAGACGTCTCCGTCGCAATCGTCGCAGAGGCTCACCACGTCGTCGTCGCCCAGCCCCAGGACGGCCGCCATGGTGCCCGGGTGCTCGATCCCGGCGAGGCGCATCGCCTCGCCCCGCTCGTCCACCAGGCGGACGCCCTCGTCGAACGAGATCGCTCCGGAGGCCACCAGGGCGGAGTACTCGCCGAGGCTGTGGCCGGCTACGGCGGCAGGCTCCACACCGAGGCGCTCCACGGCGTCCAGGACGACCAGGCTCGTGACCATGGTCGCCAGCTGGGCGTTGCGCGTGGCCTTCAGCTCGTCGGCGTCGGCCTCCAGCAGGAGCTGCTCCACGTCGCGGCCGAGGGCCGAAGACGCCTCGCCCACGACCTCCCACGACGGATGGCCGACCCAGGCCTGGCCCATCTGCGGCTTCTGAGACCCCTGCCCGGGGAACATGAAGACGATCATCTACGTCCTTCGGCACTGCCTGCGGTTCGGTCGAGAGGTCGTGTTGAACCTTACGGCCTCGCCGGGGATCCGGTCTACGTCACGAGCTCCGAGCAGGCTTGCGAGGTGAACCCTTGGCCTACGTGGACCCGAACGGGCTCAGCGCAACGGGTCGCCGGCGGGTCCTGCCGGGCAGTAGCCGCGAGCTCCTAGCGCTCCGTCGGTGGCCTAGCGGCCCCCGGGCTCCGCTGACGTCGCTCTTGCGGACTGCCCGTCACCCCCCGGCTCGATGTTCTCGGGCTCGGCCTACGTGGCCCCGAACGGGCTCAGCGCAGCGGGTCGCCGGCGGGTCCTGCCGGGCAGTAGCCGCGAGCTCCTAGCGCTCCGTCGGTGGCCTAGCGGCCCCCGGGCTCCGCTGACGTCGCTCTTGCGGACTGCCCGTCACCCCCCGGCTCGATGTTCTACGGCTTGGCCTACGTGGCCCCGAACGGGCTCAGCGCAGCGGAGAGGTTGCGGCCCTCCCGGGCGAGCAGGCTTGCGAGGCGAACCCTTGGCCTACGTGGCCCCGAACGGGCTCAGCGCAGCGGAGAGGTTGCGGCCCTCCCGGGCGAGCAGGCTTGCGTGCCCGCGCGGAACCAGCTCGTGGAGCTGGGGGGAATTGAACCCCCGTCCGCTGAGCGGTTGCTACCCGCGCTACGACCATTCCCGAGCTCTCGGCTTGCGGTAGCCGACCTGCCGGGTCAGGCGAGCCTTGCGGCTCCACCGCCGGGTCTTTCCCCGGAGCCATCGGTCTTTCCCGACGTCAGCGGTCTGTCCCTGCGGTCACCAACGCTTCTGTTGCCGGGCTGCGCTGGTCAGGCCCCGCGTGCCATTGCTGGTCGCTGTGTCTCTCATCTACCTGATGGATCAGGCAGCGAGAGCGAACTCGCCATCGGCGGTTCTGTTGTTGCCCCCGTTTAAGGAGTCTGAGGCAACTCCGGTCGCACGATGCAGCTTCCGGTCCCAACGTCGAAACCGATCAGCCCCGTGTGTCGGGCCCCATCCTACCCACCCGGGAGCGCTAGCGGCCCTGGCCCCTGGCCCGGGACATGGCTCTATCCGCCTCGCGCCGGGCATCGCGCTCGGCCAGCAGCTGCCGCTTGTCGCCCTTGCGACGGGCGCGGCCGAGGGCGATCTCCAGCTTGGCGCGCCCGTCGCGGAAGTAGAGGGCAAGGGGCACCAGGGTGAGCCGCTCCTGATCGATCCGGGCCTTCAGGTGGACGATCTCCGCCTGGTGCAAGAGCAGCTTGCGGCGCCGGTCCGGCTCGTGCCCTGCATGGGCCCCAGAGGTTCGCCAAGGGGCGATGTGGAGGCCGACGAGCCAAGCCTCTCCGCCGTCTATCCGAGCGTACGACTCGGCCAGCTGCACCTTGGACTCGCGCAGCGACTTGACCTCGCTTCCGAGGAGGACGATCCCGGCCTCGAGCTCCTCCAGCAGGTCGTAGTCGCGCCGGGCCTGGCGGTTGGTGGCCACGATCTTCACGCCGGAGGGTGGCATAGGGGCACCGAGGCTACCCCTGCACGGTCGCCCCGGGACGCCCACGCCTGCCAACGTGGCTGTGCGACGGCCCGGGCTGCGATCCGACGTCCGGGGGGCTCCGGCCGCCGCCGCTAGCCTCGGCTCGTGCAGCTCCCTCGCTCCATCTACCTGCAGATGATCGCCCAGGCGCTCGACGAGCTACCGAACGAGGCGTGCGGACTCCTGGCCGGCCCGCTGGGGTCCGACCTCATCACGCGCTACTACCCGTGCCGGAACGCAGCGGAGTCTGCCCGGCTCTACACCGTGGACACCTCTGACCACCTGAGGGCAAGCCGTGACGCGCAGGACCAGGACTGGGAGATCGTGGGGGTCTTCCACTCCCACACCCACACCGATCCCTATCCGTCACCCACCGACGTAGGAGCGGCGATCGATCCCGATTGGCACTACGTCATCGTGTCGCTGCGCTTCGACGAGCCGTCGCTTCGCTCGTTCCGCATAGTCGACCGAGTGATCACCGAAGAGTCCATCGACCTGGTCGGGGGGTAGAATCCCGAGTGAACGGGTCGTCAATGGGAGCGAAGATGGCCGTCCACAACTCGGTGCTCGACATGATCGGGGGCACGCCGCTGGTCGACGTCTCGCGCCTGAGCCCCAACCCCCAGGTGCAGATCCTGGCCAAGATGGAGAGCCAGAACCCGGCGGGGTCGGTGAAGGACCGCATCGCCCTCAAGATGATCACCGAGGCCGAAGCCGACGGCACGCTCCAACCCGGCCGCACCATCATCGAGCCCTCTTCGGGCAACACCGGCATAGCCATGGCGATGATCGCTCGCATCAAGGGCTACCCGATAAAGATCGTCCTGCCGGAGAACGTCTCCATCGAGCGTCGCAAGATGCTGGAGGTGTTCGGGGCGGAGATCATCTCCAGCCCGGGTGCCGAGGGATCGAACGGTGCCGTCCAGAGGGCGATCGCCCTTGCCGACGAGCACCCGGACTGGGTCTTCCTCTACCAGTACGCGAACGAGGCCAACCCGAGGGCCCACTACGAGGGCACCGGGCCCGAGATCCTCGCGGACTGCCCGGAGATCACCCACTTCGTCGCGGGCCTGGGAACCAGCGGGACCCTCATGGGTGTGGGTCGCTACTTGAAGGACGCCAAGCCGGACGTGAAGGTGCTCGCCGTGGAGCCTCCGCTGGGCGAGCTGGTCGAGGGTCTGCGGAACCTGGACGAGGGATACATCCCGCCGGTCTACGAGAAGTGGGGCGGCGCAGAGCTGCTCGACGGGAAGCGGATAGTTCGGCCCTACGAATCGATCGTGTGGACCAGGCGCCTGGTGGACGAGTGCGGACTCTTCGCGGGTCTGTCGTCGGGGGCGGCGCTGGCCGGGGCGGCGCGCGTGGCCGAGCAGGTCGAGCAGGGCGTCATCGTCTTCGTCGTCGCAGACGGGGGATGGAAGTACCTGTCGACGGGCGCCTACACGGACGACATCGACGAGGTCGCGGAGAAGGCCTCGAAGTTGATCTACTTCTGATGCCCGGACCTCCGGGATCCCCAGAGGGGCGCAACGACCCGGAGCAAGCCGGGGGCGGCGCCCTCGCCTCCCCCTCGCCGTCTTCTTTGATGCGGGCCCTCCACGATGCGAAGTCGTTCACCTTCCTGGGCTGGGAGACCGACGATCGGACCATCCGACTGCACTACAGGATCGGTGCCCAGCTCCAGCTCACCGAGGAGGTCGAGCTGCCCTGCGCGATCCCGACCGGCGACGAGGCGACCGCAGCCATCGACATCCTCCACCTGTGCGCGGGGGTGAGCTACTACAAGTGCGTAGCCCCGCGGGAGCTGGTCTTCCCGCAACCCCTACTTCCGGCGCAGGAGGCGCTGGTGCGAGCCCTCTACGACGACGGCCTCCGCGAGCACGCGCACCAGAACGACCTGGAGATCCCGTTGCGGGTCGCCATCAGCACAGAAGGATCCGCAGCGCCCGAGGTCGGTGGTCGACCCAGTGAACCCCGGATCTCGCCGGGGGGAGCCCTGATCCCCATCGGAGGCGGGAAGGACTCGGCTCTGGTGGCAGACGTCGTGCCCGACGGTGAGCTCATGGCCGTGAACCCGGTGGGCGCCCACGAGCACCTGGCCAACCACCTGGGTCGGCCCCTGCTGCGGGTGGGCCGCCGACTCGACCCGTTGCTGCGCGAGCTCGTCGAGGCGGGCGCCCCGAACGGGCACGTGCCGGTCACTGCCATCAACTCCGCCATCGCCGTCGTGGTGGCCCTCGGAGTGGGACTGGGCGACGTGCTGATGGGCCTCGAGTGGTCGGCGTCGGAGCCGACGACGACAGTTGGGGGTCACGACGTGAACCACCAGTTCTCCAAGTCGCTCGAAGCCGAGGTCCTTCTCGCCGAGGCGTTCGCTCCCACCGGTGTGGCCTACCTGTCGCTCCTGAGACCCTTCGGGGAGCTGGCCATAGGCTCGCTCGTGGGGCGTCGCGGCCTCGCGCCGGAGGTCATGTCGTGCAACCGCGCCTTCGCCATCTGGCGCGACAACCCACAGGTGCGCCTGCAGCGTCCCTGCGGACGCTGCCCCAAGTGCCTCTTCTCCGCGCTCATGATCGCCCCGACGGTGGGGCCCACGCAGATCGCTGCCATGTACGAGACGTCGCCCTTCGACGACATCGATCTCGTGGATGGATTTCGGCAGCTCTGGGCGGATGAGGGGAAGCCCTTCGAGTGCGTAGGCGAGCGCCTGGAGTCGGTGGGGGCCATGGCGTGGTTGGCCCAGTTGCCCGAGTGGACCGATGTGGTGGTGGTCGAGGCGCTGGCGCCTGAGGTCGCCGAGCGCATGGAGCGAGCGGCCTTGGAGGTGGGTGACCTGCTGATCGCCCACCCAGTGCAAGTTCCCGACAGGTACCGCGCCATCGTCGACGAGCTCGCGCGCCAGCTTGCCGAGGTGAGGTCGAGGGCGGGTGCCGGGCGTGCGGCTGGCTGACCTGGCGGGTGCCAGGGTCGTGCTCCTGGGAGTGGGCCGAGATGTCGTCGCTGCACTTCCCGCCGTGCTCGACAGCGGGCCGGCGAGCCTGGCGGTGGTCGACGATCGCCACCCGCCCGGCTCGGAGCTGGCCTTGGAGGGGCGAACGGTAGAAGCGCTGAGCTTGGCCGAGGCGCTCGCCGAAGCGGACGTGCTGGTTCGCTCGCCCGGCTTCCCGCGCTACTCGCCCGAGGTGGAGGCCGCGCTGCAGCGCGGGGCGCGCTGCACGACCCCACTCGACCTGTGGCTCGGGAGCCTGGCACCCGAACGAACGGTGGTGGCAGTCACGGGAACCAAGGGAAAGTCGACGACGGCTTCGATGATCGCGGCGCTCGCAGCGCGCAACGGCGTTCAGGTGGTGGTCGCCGGGAACATCGGCACCCCGGTGTTCGAACCTGGCTGGGACACCGGTTCGGAGGTGGTTGTGCTGGAGGTGTCGAGCTACCAGGCGGCCGACCTGCACCACGCGCCCGACGTGGCAGTGATCACGTCGCTCGCAGAGGATCACGTCGACTGGCACGGCAGCCCGGAGCGCTACCGGGCCGACAAGCTGCGCGTGCTCGTGAACGAAGGTGGATCGGCGGAGACCGTCTTCGTGGCCTCCGAAGATGTCGGCCGGGCCGCGGGGCGAGCTCTGGGTGGCCTGCAGGGTGAAGTTCGCCTGGTCGGCGTGCCGCGCGACGAAGACCCTGCGGTACCAGGTCACGTCGTGGGCAACGCGGCCCTGGCCGCGGCGGTGGCCAACCACCTCATGGGGAGCGATCTGTCGGTCGCCGACGCTCTTGCAGTCGCCCCCCGCCTCCAGAGCCGCCTGGAGGTGATCGGTCGCGACGCAGGGATCACCTGGATCGATGATGCGCTCGGCTCCAACCCCTCCGCCACGGCGTCGGGCCTCAGGTGGTTGCGGCGCCAGGAGCGTGCTGTGGTCGTGCTGGTGGGGGGTGCGGAGCGCGGTGTCGATCTGGCGCCGCTGAGGGACGAGGTGGCGATGTGGCCACCCGGACGCTTGCTCGCGGTGACCCTTCCCGACAACGGCGGCGTCCTGGCGGACGAGGTCGGGCTCGAGGTCGTCGGCAGCGGGAGTTCGGTCGCCGAGGCGGCGGCAGGTGCTGCTCGCGCCCTCGCCGGGCGGGGCGGGGTGGTCCTCTTCTCGCCCGCCGCGCCGACGCCCAAGGGCCACGGCACCTGGCGGGATCGGTCCGCGGAGCTTCGCCAGGCCGTCGGCGTTCCCGTGAGCACGAGCGAGGGGGAGGAGGGCCGGTGAAGCTCACGATCCTCGGCTGCTCCGGGAGCTATCCGGGGCCGGGGTCGGCGTGCAGCAGCTACCTGGTTCGAGGCGGCGGACGCAACGTCGTGCTCGACATGGGCTCGGGGTCGCTCTCCAACCTCCAGCTCCACATCGACATCGGCGACGTCGACGCCGTCGTGCTGACGCACCGGCACCCGGATCACTGGGCCGATCTGACGGGGTTGCGGGTGGCGTGGAAGTACGCGCTGGGTCGGGAGGGTCTGCCCGTCTACGGGACGGGGGAGACCTTGGCGCTGGCCGATGCCGTGTGCGACGGGGTGGAGCCGACGTTCGACTGGCACCTCCTGGAGGAAGGAGCCGCGTTCGCCATCGGCGAGCTGGCGGTGACCTTCGCCATGACCGAGCACTACGTGGAGACCTACGCCGTGCGCGTCGACGATCGGGGTTCCGGGAGGTCGTTCGCTTACTCGGCCGACACCGGGCCCGGGTGGTCCTTCTCCTCTCTGGGGCCAGGGGTGCACACGGCTCTCTGCGAGGCCACGTACCCCACCGACGAGGAAGCCGAGGGGATCATGCACCTGAGCGCCGGAAGGGCAGGCGAGATGGCCCGCCTGGCGGGCGTGGAGCGCCTGATCTTGACGCACCTCCTCCCTGGGACCGACGCTGAGGCCCACCGCAGGGCCGCCGCGGCCGCCTTCGGCGCACCCGTGGAGGTCGCGGAGCTGAACGCAACCTTCGAGCTCTGAGCAAGATGGCACCCGCCGCACGACGCGGCGAACCTGTCGTGACCGACCAGGACAGAGAGGAAGAGACCCTTGAGACCAGACGGCAGGGAGCCAGGAGAGCTGCGCCCCATCACGATCGAGCGCGACTTCACCGAGCAGGCTGCCGGCTCGGTGCTCATCTCGGCGGGACGCACGAAGGTGCTCTGCACGGCGCACGTGGAAGAGGACGTGCCCCGCTGGATGAGGGGCAGCGGCAAGGGATGGGTCACGGCCGAGTACTCAATGCTCCCCGGCTCGTCTGCCGAGCGGATCAGGCGCGAGGTCTCGTCGGGCAGGCCGTCGGGCCGCACCCAGGAGATCCAGCGCCTCATCGGCCGGTCCCTGCGGGCCGTCTGCGACATGACCGCTCTGGGGGAGCGACAGGTGGTGGTGGACTGCGACGTCTTGCAGGCCGACGGTGGGACCCGCATCTGCTCCATCAACGGCGGCTACCTGGCGCTGCACGACGCCCTCACCCGCCTCGTCATCGCCGGCCTCATCCCTGAGCACCCGCTGCGTGACGAGTGCGCGGCGGTGTCGGTGGGGATCGTGGGCGGAAACCAGGTGCTCGACCTCCCCTACGTCGAAGACGCGGGTGCGGAGGTGGACATGAACGTGGTGATGACCGGCTCTGGACGGTTCGTGGAGGTGCAGGGGACGGCCGAGGCCGATCCGTTCAGCCGCGAGCAGCTCGATGGCCTGCTCGCCCTGGCTGATTCGGGGATACGACAGATCGTGGATCGCCAGAGGAAGTTCCTGGCAGAGCCCCCGGGCCCGAGAGGGTGAGCGCCAGAAGCGCCAAGGGCGTCGGTGGCGAGGTGCGTGCAGAGGTGGATCCCCGATGAGGCTGGTGGTGGCTTCGGCGAACGCCGACAAGGTGGCAGAGATGGCTGCCATCCTCGAACCAGCCGGGGTGGAGCTGGTGGCCCGACCAGACGACCTCGGTGAGGTGGTCGAGGACGCGGAGACACTGGAGGGCAACGCCCGGCTGAAGGCTTCGGCCGTCTGCGAGGCCACGAGCTCGGCCGCGGTGGCCGACGACACCGGCTTGGAGGTGGACGCGCTCGGAAGGGCTCCAGGCGTGCGCTCGGCGCGCTACGCCGGTGAGGACGCCACCTACGAGGAGAACGTGGAGCACCTTCTCGACGAGCTCGCCAGGGTCGGCGCCTTCGACGCGAGCCAGCGAAGGGCCAGGTTCCGCACCCTGGTCCTGGTCCGCTTCCCCGACGGCTCCGAGCTGGTGGCCGAGGGGGCGGTGTCGGGCACCATCGCCGAGGAGGCGATCGGGGCCAACGGGTTCGGGTACGACTCGGTGTTCGTCCCCGACGGCGCCGATGGGAGGACGTTCGCCCAGATGACCGCTGCCGAGAAGCACTCCCTCAGCCATCGGGGGAAGGCCCTTCGAGCCCTTGCGGAAGAGCTCGAAGCCCTGGGGTCGTGACCGCCGTTCCGCCGAGGCGCGAGCCCGCGTGGAACCGAGCCGCCACCCACCCCGGACCCTTGAAGGGCGCTCGGTGAACGACCACAAGGTTCTCTACGAGCGCACGCTCACGGCCCGCTTCCTGTTCCGCGAGGCCGCCCGGACCTTCAGGGAGAGGTTCGGGCGGGTGGTGGCGGTCGGATTCGTCGTAGCGCTGGCGGCTTCCGTCCTCGACGGGTTGTTCGACGAGTACCTGGAGCACCTCGAGGACGAGGTGACGGGGGTGGTGGCCGCCGCGATCGTCTGCGTGGCAGTGGTGGTCACGGGTGTGAACAGCTTCGGCAGCACCTTCCTGGCCGGCGTGCTCGATCAGACGGTGGGCGAGCACCAGCACGGCCATCGGCCCGTCAGCCTCGGCCAGCTCTTCCTCGCCATCCCGTTCTTCACGCTGATCGGCGCCGATCTGCTCGTGTCTCTCATGAGGGCAGCAGGCTGGGTCCTGCTCTTGGTGCCGGGTGTCATCGCCATGACCATCACCGCCATCGTCGGACCGGTGATCATGGTCGAGGGACGCGGCGCGTTCGGAGCGATCCGTCGCAGCGCACAGCTGACCTGGCCGGTCTTCTGGCTCGTGTTCAGGGCGGTGACCATCCCGGTGTTGGCTGAGGGGGTGTTCGACGAGCTGATCACATCTCTCCCGTTCCTCCACGGCATGCTCGCCCACGTGCTCACCACCGTGCTCCTCGAGATGCCCGTGGCTGCCTTCCTCGCCCTGGTGGAGGTGACGCTCGCCTACCACCTGATCGAGCGCGACCGCCCTGGCATCATCTCGGCGCACTCCTGACCGAGCCCCGAACGGGCTCAGCGCAGCGGGTCGCTGGCGGGTCCTGCCGGGCAGTAGGGAGTCGAATCGCTCGGCCTACGTGGCCCCGAACGGGCCCAGCGCAGCGGAGAGGTTGCGGCCCTCCCGGGCGAGCAGGCTTGCGAGCCCGCGCGGAGCCAGCTCGTGCGGGCGGGGGGACTCGAACCCCCACGTCACTCGGACACTGGGACCTAAACCCAGCGCGTCTGCCAATTCCGCCACGCCCGCGTGCGGCGGGGGTCACGGTACCCTTTCCCCACTGATCCGACAGAGGAGTTGCGATGCCAGCAGAGCTGCCCGCCCCGGTTGCCCAGGGGCCCCTGAACGAGCCCAACCAGGAGATCTTCCGGATGCTCCTGCGGGAGCGCATCGTGGTCCTCGGCAGCGACGTGAACGACCAGGTGGCGAACCAGCTCATCGCCCAGCTCCTCTACCTCGAAGGCCAGGACGCAGAGCGCGACATCTGGCTCTACATCAACTCGCCCGGTGGCTCGGTGTCGGCTGGCATGGCCATCTACGACACGATGCAGTTCGTGCGTCCCGACATCGCGACCATCTGCATGGGTCTGGGTGCGTCGATGGGCCAGTTCCTGCTCTGCGCCGGAGCTCCGGGCAAGAGGTACTCGCTGCCCCACGCGCGGATCAT
>CAZHBH010000005.1:0-53546 GCA_964530525.1 uncultured Rhabdothermincola sp.
CGTGCGGTGGTCGATCTCGTAGGCGAAGCGGCGCCGGCCCCAGCGGTCGATGTTCACCACACGACCACCCACCGCCTCGACGGCGGTGCCGATCGAGGCCAGTGCCTTCTCGACGTCGGCGTCCTCGGTCTCACCGACGTATATGATCATCAGCTCGTAGGCTCGCACGGCGAGCTCTCACCTCCTGTGGACCCGGCTCGGCCGGGGCCCCGGCGCTACCGGGGCAGGGGTCTGTTGGGTTGGACTGCGCCGAGAGCGTAACCGCCCACCGCCGCCCGGGCCAACGGCCGTGTGGAAGGTCGTCCGCTAGGCGCTGCGGCTGCCTGCGGCGCCCGAGGACCCGTAGAGCCCCAGGGCCTCGCTCACCTCGGCGCTGAGGTGGTAGCTCTCCTCGGCGCTGGGGAAGCGCCCGGCTCTCACGTCGGCCGCGAAGCGAGACAGCGCCTCCGTGGATTCGGCCTTCAGCGAGGCGTACCGGCGCACGAACTTGGGGACGATCCTGTCTTCCAACCCCAGCACGTCGTGGAACACGAGGACCTGGCCGTCGCAGCCGGCGCCCGCGCCGATCCCGATGGTCGGCACGTCGACCTCAGTCGTGACGAGCGAGGCCACCTCGTCGGGCACGCCCTCGAGCACGATGCTGAAGCAGCCGACGTCGGCCAGGGCCTTCGCGTCGTCGACCAGCGCGTCCACAGCCGAGGTCTCGCGCGCCTGCACCTTGTAGCCGCCCATCGAGTGCAGCGACTGCGGCGTGAGCCCCAGGTGGCCCATCACGGGCACCTCCACGTCGAGGATCGCCTCCACCATCGGCAGGCGCTTGCGGCCTCCCTCGAGCTTCACCGCCTGAGCGCCGGCGCGCACCAGCCGCGCCACGTTGCTCACGGTGTCGGCGGGGCTCAGGTGGTAGCTCATCCAGGGCATGTCAGCCACCAGGAGGGCGCGCTCGTTGCCCCGCGCCACGGCCGCGGTGTGGTGGACCATGTCGTCCAGCGTCACCTGGAGGGTGTCGTCGTAGCCGAGCACCACCATCGCCACGGAGTCGCCCACGAGCACGATGTCCACTCCGGCTTCGTCCACCACGCGAGCCCCGGGGGCGTCGTAGGCGGTGACCATGACCAGTGGCTCAGCTCCGGCACGCACCTTGTTCGAGCGCACCGAGGGCACGGTGACCTTCTTGGTCATATCCATTCCCTTTCTCCGTCCAGCGCCCTTCTCTCGAGCTGCCGGCGTCACCCCCGACGGTAGCGGAAGGGACACGTCGAGGAAACCCGGGAAGGCGGGTCGCGGTGGTCGAGGCGACCCAGGCTGGGGGTAGCTCGTGACCCCGGGAAAGCCCTGGTCAGGGAGAGTCTTCGGGCGTCGTGGAGGTGGGGGGCGCCTCGGTGGTCGACGGCGGTGCCTCGGTGGTCGACGGCGGTGCCTCGGTGGTCGAGGGGCTCGCGTTCGTGGTCGTCGGCCCGCCTGTGGTCGTGGTGGTCCCGCCTGCGTCCTCGTCGTCGTCGTCGGCTCCTGCCGTGCCGGCGCTTGCCGAAAGGCCGGTGGGCCGCTCGAAGGGGCACGATGGCAGGCCCTCGGTGGCCTTGACCATGTACTTGCGCCAGATGGTGGCCGGGAACGACCCTCCCGTCACCGGTTGGCCGTGCACGCTGGTCATGAAGCGGGTCTCCTTGCCCGGGTACCCCATCCACACTGCCGTGGTGAGCGAGCACGTGTAGCCCACGAACCAGGCGTCTCGGTACTCGTCGGTGGTGCCCGTCTTGCCGGCGGCGGGCTGGCCGAACTTGGCCCCCGTACCGGTGCCGCTCTCGATCACCTGCGAGAGGGTCCAGTTCACGGCCTTGGCCACGTCGGGCTCCAGCACCCGCTCGCGCTCGTTGGGCGCCTCCCACAGCAGCGTCCCGTGCGCGTCGGTGACCTTGGTGACCACGACGGGATCCACCTGCTCGCCCTCGTTGGCGAGCGTCGAGTAGCCGGCCGCCATGTCGAGCACCGACAAGCTCGGCGTTCCCAGCACCAGGGCGGGCACCGGCTCCACGTGGCCCTCCACCCCCATCGCGCGGGCCAGCTCCGCCGCCGCCTTCGGTCCCACCTGCAACACGAGTTGGGCGTAGGCGGTGTTGGACGAGCGGGTCGTCGCCGAGACGAGGTCGAGGTTGCCCTGCCCGGCGTCGGCGTAGTTGCCCACCGGCCAGTCCTCACCTGCGTTCGCGTCCGGGATCACGAGCTTGGCCGGCGAGTCGAACCTGGTGTTGAGGCCGATGCCCTGCGACAGCGCCGTGGCCAGGACGAAGGGCTTGAACGACGACCCGGGCTGGCGGCCCGAGCCGCCACCGTCGCCTCCCACCGCAAGGTTCACCTCGGAGGCGTCGTGATCGGTACCGCCCACCATGGCCCTCACGCGGCCCTGCGGATCGATGCTCACCAGGGCCGCTGCGGGGTCGTCGGGCCGATCGAGCGTGGTGGCGATGGCCTCTACGGCCTGCTCCTGCATCTGCATGTCGAGGGTCGTGTAGATGCGCAGGCCCCCGCCCAGCAGCTGGGCCTCGGTGAACTCGCCGTGCCGCTTCAACCACAGCTTCACGTAGTCGAGGAAGTACTCGGTGCCCAGCTCGGGTCGCGCCACGCGCCCGTAGTTCCCCGTGGAGCTCCGCACCACCACGTCGTCCCAGCCGGCACCGACGATCTCGTCGTACTGGGCCTCGGTGATGTAGCCCTCGGCCAACATGGCGGAGGCCACGTTCCCCCGCCGCTCCTCGGCCAGGGCGCGCTGGGCGCCCGCCGATGGGTCGTCGGGCGGCAGCTGTGCGTCGGTCGCCTCGGGCGTGCGGATGAGCGCCGCCAGGTAGGCCGCCTCGGCCAGGTCGATCTCCGAGAGGTCCTTCGCGAAGTAGGTCCTGGCCGCCGCCTTCACCCCATAGGCCCCCCTGCCCAGGTAGATGGCGTTGAGGTAGCGGGTGAGGATCTCCTCCTTCGTCAGCTCGCGCTCGAGCTTCACGGCGAGCGCCGCCTCCTTGATCTTGCGCTCGATGCTGCGCTCGTGGGTCAGGTACACGTTCTTCACGTACTGCTGGGTGATCGTCGACCCGCCCTGGGTGTCGCTCTCGTCGTCCCGCAGGTTCGACCAGAAGGCCCTTGCGATCCCCATCGGGTCGATGCCGGAGTGCACGAAGAAGTCGCGGTCCTCGGCCGCCACCACCGCGTCCACCAGCAAGGGCGGCAGCTCGTCGTAGGTGACCTCCACCCGGTCCTCGCCCATCGACAGCTGGGCGATGGAGTTGCGGGCATCGCAGCCCACCGTCACGTCGGCCGCGCAGATGAACGTCGTCTGGAGAAGCGGTGGCCCGGCGGAGGGCAGCTCGACCCTGGTGAACACGTAGCCCGCCACCGTCACCGCCAGGAAGGCCATGAGAGCGAGGACGAACATCGGGCGGCGGAGGCGCCAGAAGATGCTGCGTCGGGAGGCGGTGTCTCTCGGCATCGGTGCGTGCGGGTTCCTGTGGCTCGGTGCTCGGTGGGTCTCGGGTGTAGAGGTGGGCTCGGCGACCAGGGCCGCCCGGTCAGGCCGGGCGGGCAGGGGTGAGGACGAACGAACGGACCAGGTGGTTCCAGTGGCACTCGTTGCACACCTCGACCACGTACGCCACGAGCTCCCCGGGCTTGCGCGACAAGGTCCTCATCTCTCGGGCCGACGTCACGCAGCGGCCGAAGGCCGGCATGCGGGTGCCGAACACGTACGTGACCAGCACCACCTCGACCTCTTCGCAGATCGGGCAGGTGCGCTTGGTGGGCTTGCCGACCTCCCGAGCGGCCCTCCGCAGCTCGGGGTGGGCGTCGCACACGTCGGAGCCGGCGAGCCGACCCTTCCGGTACTCGGAGATGACCGACTGGCGCGCCAGCCGGTAGTCGATCTCACCGGGCGTCGACGGGAGATGTCCTCGCAAGGCGCTTGGGCCGAAGCTCACGTGGCAAGGCTAGCCACCCCTTCGGTCGGCCAGACCCGCGGGCGGGCCTCGTCCAGGGTGGCTCCGCCCTGTCTCGGCACCGGGCCCACACCCGAAGGGACGACCGGGATCACCGTGCACGACAGGCGCTTCGAGCAGAATCACTGCCATGTCCGACCACGTGACGACCGGTGGCGAGCTTCCTCGCACGGAACCCGGCGAACCGCTGATGCGCCTGCTCGGCCACGTCGACGATCGGCGGGTGCTGGTGCTCGGCGTGGGCCTGGGGCACGCCGTCACGACGCTCGCCGCCCAAGGGGCGCGCGTGATCGGTGTCGACCCTTCGGCACAGGCCCTCGACGAGGTGCGGGCCCGTTGCGACGAGGCCGAGGTGCGCGCCGAGCTGCACCAGGCAGACCTGGCCGAGCTGCCGTTCCTGCGAGCCGACACCATCGACGCCGCCCTCAGCGCAATGGCGCTGGCAGGAGTGGGCGACCTCGACCGGGTGTTCCGCCAGGCCCACCGGGTCCTGCGCTCCGAGTCGCCACTGGTGATCTCGCTGCCGCACCCCGCGGCCGCCATCTCCGCCGGCCACAGCTACTTCGACCGGCGTCCCAGGGGCTGGTCGGCCGATCCGTCTCCCGCCGCCGAGCCCAGCGCCATCGAGCACCCTCGCACGGTGGGCGACGTGTTCACGAGCCTGCACCGAGCCAACTTCCGGGTGGACGTGCTCGACGAGATCGCCGAGCGGCCGGGGGCGGCCGCCCCGGCCACCCTCGTCGTGCGGGCCAAGAAGGAAGGCGTCTAGCCCACCTGCTGGGTGGCCCACCACTCGCGAAGGCGCCGCACCGCCTCGTCGCGACCCACCATCCCCTCCTCCAAGCGCAGCTCCAGGAGGAAGTCGAGCGCCTTGCCCACAGCCGGCCCCGGCTTCAGGTCGAGCAGCCCCATCACCTCGTTGCCGTCCAGCTCCGGCCTGATGCTCGCCAGCTCCTCACGCTCGCGCAGCTCGGCGATGCGCGCCTCCAGCTCGTCGAGACGCCTGGAGAGGGCCGCCACCTTGCGCTCGTTGCGAGTCGTGCAGTCGCAGCGGGTGAGCTCTATCAGCTCGTCGAGCAGGGGCCCCGCATCACGAACGAAGCGCCGTACAGCCGAGTCGGTCCAGCCCATCGCGTACGTGTGGAAGCGCAGGTGCAGGTACACCAGCTGGGTCACCGCCTCCACGTCGTCGTTGGAGTACTTGAGCGCGGTCATGCGGTCGCGGGTCATCCGCGCTCCCACCACCTCGTGGTGGTGGAACGAGACGCCCTCGGGTCCGATCTGGCGCGTGGCGGGCTTGCCGATGTCGTGGAACAGGGCGGCGAGGCGGAGTATCCGGTTGGGCGACGTCTTGGCCACCACTGCGATCGTGTGGCTCAGCACGTCCTTGTGACGGTGGATGGGGTCCTGCTGGAGGTGCAGGCCCGAGATCTCGGGGAGGAACTCGTCGATCAGGCCGGTGCTCACCAGGAACCAGAGCCCTGCGGAGGGATCGTCGACCACCATGAGCTTGTCGAGCTCGTCGCGCACCCGCTCCGCCGACACGATCGACAGTCGCGACCTCATCTCCTCCACCGCCCGCACGAGCTCGTCGTCGGGCACCAGCGAGTAGCCCGCCACGAAGCGGGCTGCCCTGAGCATCCGGAGGGGATCGTCGGCGAACGACTCCTGCGGCGAGAGCGGGGTGCGCAGGGTGCCCGTGGCCAGGTCCGCCGCGCCCCCGAACGGATCGATCAGCCCCGGATCGGGGAGCGATATCGCCATGGCGTTCACCGTGAAGTCACGCCGTGCCAGATCCACGTCGATCTCGGTGCCGAACTCGACCGTGGGCTTGCGGCTATCGGGGTCGTAGGCCTCGGCGCGGTGGGTGGTGATCTCGAAGGTCCACCCGTCCTTGCGGCACGCGATGGTGCCGAAGCGCTCGCCCTGCGCCCACACGACGTCGGCCCAGGGCTCGAGCAGAGCCTTGACCCGCTCGGGTCGGGCGTCGGTGGTGAGGTCGAGGTCGTGGCCCGCCGAATCGCGGCCGAGGAGCAGGTCTCGCACCACCCCGCCCACCAGGTAGAGGCGTGCGCCCTGGGCGTCGAAGAGCTCCGCGAGCGGGGCCGTGGTGTCCAGTACCGGCCGCAGCCTCTCGGGGATCACGGGCCGACACGCTACCCGGCGGCTGTGGCGCCTCCTATCCTCAGGAGCGTCAGATGAGCAAGCTCGAGGTGATCCAGAGAGAGAGCCGTCGGGTTGGCGGCCACCGTGGAGGCCTGCGGCGTCAGATGAGCAAGCTCGAGGTGATCCGTGGAGGCCGTGGGCCGGTGCGCGTCAGCGCCTGGCGTGGCGGGTCGAACATGGCCCAGGTGGTTCCCACCACCACCCAGGTCCTCGCCCCCGAGGTCGTGGAGCGCTGCGTGGCGTCGATGGCCGCCGCCGGGTACAGCGGGGCCTACACGTCGGCTCTCAGCGCCCCCGAGCAGCAGCCCTTCCTCGACGCAGGCTTCGTCGTGCACGAGCACCTGAGCCTGCTCCGCCACGATCTGGACGACCTGCACCTGCTCCCCTCCCATCCACCCCGGCCCGACGAGCGGGGACGCAGGGCGAGGCTCAGGAGAGCACGGCGCGCCGATCACCGCTCTGTGCTGGCAGTCGACTCCGCGGCCTTCAACCCCTTCTGGCAGTTCGACCTCCAGAGCCTCGCCGAAGCCCGCTCCGCCACCCCCGTGTCCAGGTTCAGGGTGGCGGTCGGTCCGGCTGTTCTGGGATATGCGGTCACCGGTCGTGCGGGGGCCGTGGGCTACCTGCAGCGCCTCGCCGTGGACCCACCCTCGCAGGGTCGCGGCGTGGGAAGGGCCCTCGTGGTCGATTCGCTGAGATGGGCACAGCACCACGGAGCCACCGTGGTGCTGGTGAACACGCAGGAGACGAACGCTCGGGCGCTGGGGTTCTACCGGCGCCTTGGCTTCGAGCTGGAGCCCGAGGGCCTCTCGGTGCTGCACAGGCGCTGGGCTGAGCGATGAGGACGGCGGTGCGCGTGCTGGTGATCGGCGCCCTTGCGCTCGCCGTCCTCGGCGCGGCCCAGGCCGCCGCAGACGACGTCGCCCAGCACTCGGTCGGCCAGGCGGACGCCGCGTCGCCGATCGGACCCATCGAGGAGCAGCAGTTCACCTTCACCGAGGACACGGGGATGATCCCCATCACCCTCGAGAACCTCCTCGACCAGCCGATCGACGTGGTGCTGGTCCTCGAAAGCTTCAAGCTGGAGTTCCCCCAAGGCGCCATGCGGAACGTGAGGCTGGCGCCCGGCTCCACCACCTTCGAGGTGGAAGTGGTGTCGAGAGCTTCCGGATCCTTCCCACTGGAGGTGCGCGTCCTGAGCGCCGACGGCAGCCACGAGCTCTCGGCCACGCGGTTCACCGTGCGCTCCACCGCCATCTCCGGCCTCGGGTTGGTGCTCTCGGTGAGCGCCGGGCTGTTCCTGCTCATGTGGTGGGCCAAGCACTTCCACGCCGTGCGCCGCGACAGGCGGCTGGTGTCGCCCAACCACCCAGCTCACCAGGGCCCCCACTCCGAGGGCTCCGACGGTCCCCGCGAGGCGTGAGGGTGGAGGGTCCGGCGGTGCTGTGCGGGCGCTACCAGCTGGGCCGGCTCATCGCCCGAGGGGGGATGGCCGAGGTGTGGGAGGCCGACGACCTCGTGCTCCAGCGGGAGGTGGCGGTGAAGTTGCTCCACCCCCACCTGGCGGCCGATCCGAGCTTCCGGCTGCGGTTCCGCTCGGAGGCCGTCGCCGCTGCCAGGCTGCGCCACCCCGGCATCGTCACCGTGTACGACACCTGCACCGACGGCGAGCGCGAGGCCATCGTGATGGAGCTGGCCCGCAACCGCACCCTGCGCGACGAGCTGGCCGAGCACGGGCCTCTCACGCCCGCCGAGGCCGTGCACATCGGGGCGGCGGTGGCCGACGCCCTCTCGGCGGCCCACGCAGCAGGGGTGGTGCATCGAGACATCAAGCCGGGCAACATCCTGCTCTGCGACGACGGGCGGGTGCTGGTGACCGACTTCGGCATCGCCAAGGTGCGCGACGAGGCCGACCTCACCTCCACGGGCGTGATGGTGGGAACGGTCAAGTACCTCTCACCCGAGCAGGTGGAGGGCTCTCCGGTGGATGCCCGCAGCGACGTGTACTCCCTCGGCACGGTGCTGTTCGAGGCCGTCGGCGGGAGGGCACCGTTCGAAGCCGAGACACCGGCCGCCACCGCGCTCGCCAGGCTCCAGCGCGAGCCCCGCCACCTGGGAGACCTGCGACCCGAAGCCCCTCCGGGCCTCGTGGCGGCCATCTCCACGGCCATGGCTCGCGATCCGCAGCGGCGCTTCGCCGACGCCGCCGGGCTCCGCGCCACCCTGCTCGACCCCCGCACGCTGGCCCCAGCGCCGCCACCCCGGTCGGTGCCGCCCGCTCCACGATCGGCAACGCGGGACGACGAGACGCTCGTGGCCCCCACCACCGCGCCCGACCACGCCGGAGACCCAGGGGGCTTCGACGACCCCGACGGCCCGACCACCCTCGCGCCCCTGGCCGATGGCCACGGGATCGGCGGTGCGCCGGGGCAGGCGCCCGACGCCGACCGGCCCGAGGTGCCCGAAGACCGTTTCCAGCGCTTCCCGGTGGGCCCGGTGGTGCTCGCCTCGGTCGTGCTCGCCTCCCTCCTGGTGGTGCTGCTCTTGCTGACGACCGCCTAGGAGACATCGCAGAAGGCCCTCGCCCGGCGGGAGAAGTAGCCTTTCCAGCCATCGGGGATGACCAAGACATCGTTCTGGTGGCCGCGGCGCAGAAGGGCGACCAAACCGCTCTGGAAGAGCTTCTGCGCCGGCACCACGACCGCATCTTCGCCCTGTGCCGCCGCATGACGGGCAACGACGCCGACGCCCAGGACGCCACCCAAGAGGCGCTCATCGCCCTCGTGAAGGGGCTGCCCCGATTCGACGGCCGGGCCGCGTTCGGCACGTGGGCCTACCGAGTGGCGACGAACGCCTGCCTCGACGAGCTCCGCCGCCGGCAGCGCCGACCGACACCCCAGGAGCTCGAAGCCGAGATGTTGCCGCGCGACGACGCTCCGGGCCTGGCCACCACCGTGGTCGACCGCATGGGCATCGACGAGGCCCTCGAGACCCTCGCCCCCGAGTTCCGTGCCGCCGTGGTGCTCCGAGACTTCGCCGGACTCGACTACGCGACCATCGCCGAGCTCCTCCACGTGCCACCCGGGACGGTCCGCTCACGGATCGCCCGGGGCCGCGGAGCGCTCGCCGAGCAACTCGGGAACCGGACCACGGGCGCCAACGTCCAAGCGGAGTACCCATGAACGAGAACCTCTCCGACGACGAGCTGGTTTCGGCGATCCTCGACGGCGAAGCCGACGACGCTGATCGTGCGCGCCTGGAAGCCGACCCGGCGCTGCAGCAGCGGCTCGCCTCCTTCCGCCAGGTCTCCCAGCAGGTCGCCTCCGCGACCGCTCCCCCGTCGGTCGACGGCCGCGAGTCCGCCATCGCGGCTGCCCTCGCCGCAGCGCCCGTGGAGGTGTCGAACGTCACGTCCATCACCGCTGCCAGGCGCCGGCCTTGGCTGGTGGCCGCTGCTGCCGTGGCAGCGGTGGCGGTGCTCGCACCCCTCGGCTTCCTCGCCTTGGAGGACCTGGGCGACGGGACCGGCACCGACACGGAGATCGCGTCGGGCTCTGAGGACCCAGAAGAGGCGGGGGTGACGCCGCTGTCCACCACCCCCTCCACAACCGGCTCCGGCGGCCCGACGGAGCCAGGACCAGGGCTGGGACCGGACGGGGGCCCGTCCAACGGGATGGCCGCCCACCTCGGCGACCTCCCCGACGACAGAGCCGTGGCGAGTGCCGTGGCCAACTACACCGCCACGTCCACCACCCAGCCCTCGGGCCCCTCCCCGACCCCTCAGCCCACCACGCCCCCCACGTCTTCGGGACCGCCCGCCACGGATCCGCCGGCCACCTCCTCCACGGTCGACCCCACGAGCAACCCGGCACCCAGCGAGCCGGGGACGGGCACCCCGGTGGGCGAGCTTCCCTGCCTCGACGTAGCCGCCCGATGGCAACCCGTGGAGCTGGTGGCAGAGGCCACCTACCAGGGCATCGAAGCGGTCATCGTGGTGAGGGGGACCGACCCCGACCGCACGGCGATGGTCCTCGACCGGAGCACCTGCGAGCTCATCGCAGAAGTGCCGATCGAGACCTGACCCAGCGCCCTCCTCCTGCGCCAGGCCCGTGGGCCCCGGCGCCCCCGCCCCTCAGGTCTGCGAGGACCCACCGCTATGCTGGCGGCCGATGACCAGCCCGGTCGATCCCCCCGAAGCATCCGCGGCAGCTCCGCCCCCTCCTCCCCTGTCGCCCCAGCTCCCACCCCCGCCGCCACCGCGCTCCGCCGACGGGCTCACGGGGGGCGACTGGCCCGAGCAGGCCGCCGACGCCCTCGTCGGCTTCGTCGACAAGGTGCGCTCGAAGACCACCGGTCCTCTTCTGTTGGCCTCCAGAGCGCTGGTCTACGGCCTCATGGTCGCCGTGCTCGCCCTTGTGGTGGGGGTCCTGCTCGTGGTCTTCGGCATAAGGATCCTCGACGAGCTGTTGCCATCAGGTGTATGGCTCCCCTACCTGATACTCGGAACGCTGTTCCTGGTGGCCGGCGCCCTGGTGTTCCAGCGGCGCAGGTGATCCGGTAAGGGAGCGGTGCTCGTCGAGCCTCGGCGCAGTGGGTCGCGCGCCGGAGCCTTGACCCGATGACCCCGATAGGAGCTTCTTGATGGCCAGCCAAGCTGATGGCGACATCCGCGACGTGATCATCATCGGATCCGGACCGGCGGGTCTCACCGCCGCCGTCTACGCCGCCCGGGCCAACCTGGAACCTCTCATGATCGAAGGTGAGCCCTCGTCCACGGGGGATCAACCCGGTGGACAGCTGATGACCACCACCGAGGTCGAGAACTTCCCCGGCTTTCCCGAGGGGATCATGGGCCCCGAGCTCATGACCCGCTTCCGAGAGCAGGCGGTGCGCTTCGGAACCGAGGTGATCACCGAGAGGGTCTCCCGGGTCGACCTGTCGGCCAGGCCGTTCGGGGTGTGGGTCGGCTCGCCGGACGCCGCCGAGCCCACGTACCGGGCCCACTCCCTGATCGTGGCCACCGGTGCTCAGGCCCTCACCCTGGGTCTGGAGTCGGAGCACCGCCTGCTGGGCCACGGCGTGTCCACCTGCGCCACCTGCGACGGCTTCTTCTTCCGCGAGCACCGCATCGTGGTGGTGGGCGGGGGCGACTCGGCCCTCGAAGAGGCGATCTTCCTCACCAAGTTCGCCGAGTCGGTGACCATCGTGCACCGTCGTGACGAGCTTCGGGCCTCCAAGATCATGCAGGACCGTGCACTCTCCAACCCCAAGATCGACTTCCTCTGGAACCACGTTGTGGAAGACGTCCTCGGAACCGACCGCGTCGAGGGGGTGGTGGCCCGCAACGTGCTGACCGATGAGGTCTCGACGCTGCCCGTGACCGGGCTCTTCGTGGCCATCGGGCACAAGCCCAACACCGACCTTTTCAAGGGCCAGCTGGAGATGACCGACAGCGGCTACCTGGTGACCGGGCGCGAGGGCGCTGAGACCGCCACGAACGTGGACGGCGTGTTCGCATGCGGCGACGTGCAAGACCACGTGTACCGGCAGGCCATCACGGCCGCCGGGAGCGGGTGCATGGCCGCCATCGACGCCGAGCGTTGGCTCGAGGCGAACCTCCACTGACGCACGGCTGCCCCCGCGCCCAGGCCCTGGCGCCGGGGTCGCGATCGGTCGGTCTCCTACTGGATCGGCACCACCCGTCCCGCTTGGCGTGGGTACGAGGGCCTACGCGTATTAGCGTGGGCCCTCACACGCCCACGGAATGCGGGGCGGCCTCCCGAGGTTCCTATTCGTGAACCCCCGCAAGTTCGACGTGATCGGAGAAACAGCGATGTCAGACACCATCACCCTCACGGGGTCCACCTTCGACGAGACGATCGGCTCCGCCAGCGAGCCCGTGCTCGTCGACTTCTGGGCCGAGTGGTGCGGGCCCTGCAAGATGGTGGCGCCGGTACTCGACGAGATCGCCACCGAGAAGGCGGGCGAGCTCCGGGTGGCCAAGCTGAACGTGGACGAGAACCCCGACATCGCCTTGCGCTTCTCGGTGATGAGCATCCCCACCATGATCGTCTTCAAGGACGGCAAGGAAGCCGGCCGCATAGTCGGTGCCAAGGGCAAGGGACAGCTCCTCCAAGAGCTCGACCCCTACATCTGATCGTCAGCGACTCGAGCGGCCGTGGCAGGCGACCTCCACCTCGCCCCGGGCGACCAGGGTGAAGCGGTACGAGACCTGCGCGGCCGCTTGATCGCGGCTGGGTTCGCCAGCCCCTCGGCTGAAGGCGACTCCTACGGCGAGGTCATGGAGCAGGCAGTCCGCCAGTTCCAGGAAGCCCGCTGCCTTCCGGTGACCGGGGTTTGCGACCCCCTCACGTGGTCGGCCCTCGTCGAGGCCGGCTACAGGCTCGGTGATCGCCTTGTCTACCTGCGGGCCCCCATGCTTCGTGGAGATGACGTATCTGAAATTCAGCTACGCCTGGGGGCGCTGGGATTCGACGCCGGAAGGGTAGATGGGATCTTCGGTCCCCAAACCGAACGGGCCCTCAAGGACTTCCAGCGGAACTGCGGCCTCACGGTGGACGGTGTGGCCGGTCCAGATGCAGTAGGAGCGTTGAGGAGGCTCAGTCCCCGCGTAGAGGCACCGGTCCCAGGGGCTGGAGTGCGCGAGCGGGAACGGCTCCGGACTGCTTCCAAGGCCCTGGGCGCCCGCCGGATCGTGGTGGGTGAGTGCGGAGGTCTGGGAGTCGTCGCAACGGCGCTGGCCAAGATGATCCAGGACGAGGGAGCCGTCGTCGCCGTGCTGGAGCACCCCGATCCCTCGGTGCAAGCGAGCGAGGCCAACGCCTTCGAGGCCGACGCCTACGTGGGTCTCGAGATCGATGCCACCGGACCATGCAGGGCCGCCTACTACGCCACCGCCGGCTTCGAGAGCTTCGGCGGGCACCGCCTCGCCGACCTGGTCACCGATGCCCTTCGACGTGATCTCGGCCTGTCGACCCCCGATCCACTGGGAGTCCGCCTTCCAGTGCTTCGAGAGACCAGGATGACCGCCGTCCTGTGCTCGCTGGGTCCGGCCGACGTGGTGGTCGAGAGCTCTACTCCCCTTGCCAAGACGCTGGCTCAAGCGCTCGGCGCATGGGCATCTTCGCCTGTCGAGAGCTGAGCGATCTCCCGCCCCCTAAACCTCTCTGAAGGTTGACCACAGGTTTGGTCACAGGTTGTGGATTGCGGATCTCAGCCCTCGGCCTCGCCCACGATCACCTGGTAGATGCGTTCCAGATCCTCGAGGGTGGCGAAGTTGATGACCACCTTGCCCCTGCTGGCTCCCATCGAGACGCTCACCTTGGTGTCGAGCCTGTCGGCAAGGAGCTCCTCGAGCTCGAGTATGGCCGCCGGCTTCGTGGATCCTGGGACCCGGGGGCTAGAAGCAGCCGGAGACGGGCTCGACGAACCTCCGTCTCCCTGCACCTGCCTCCTGACGAGGTCCTCCACCTCCCGAACGGTCAACTCCTCGGCCACCGCCAGACGACCCAGTTCCTCCTGGAAGGACGGATCGGGAGCCCCCAGTAGCGCCCGGGCGTGACCTGCAGACAGCTGCCCGTCTACGACCAGCTTCTGCACGCCGGGGGGTAGCTGGAGCAGTCTGATCGTGTTGGCAATCGCCGATCGACTCTTGCCGACCCGCTTGGCCACCTCGTCCTGCGTTAGCGAGAAGTCCTCCAACAGGCCCTGGTAGGCCGCCGCCTCCTCCAACGGGTTCAGGTCCTCGCGGTGGGTGTTCTCCACTACCGCCTGCTCCAGGGATGCGGTGCCCTCCACCGAGCGGATCAGCGCCGGCACGGTGGTCAGGCCGGCTCGCTTGGCTGCCCGCCACCTCCTCTCCCCTGCTATCAGCTCGAAGTGCTCCGCGCTGGCCTTTCGCAGCAACACCGGTTGCAGCACTCCCACCTCGGCTATCGAGGCTGCAAGTGCCACCAGGGCGTCCTCGTCGAAGTACGTGCGAGGCTGGTGCGGGTTCGGCTCGATCTGCGAGAGCGGGACCTCCCTTAGTTGGGTCCCCGGATCCTCCGACAGCTCGCTGGCGGGGATGAGGGCCCCCAGCCCCTTGCCCAATCCGCTACGCCGCGCCACCGCTTACCTCCTTGGCTAGCTCCCTGTAGGCGATGGCCCCTCTGGAGCTGGGATCGAACGTGATGATGGGCTGCCCGAACGAGGGAGCTTCCGACAGGCGAACGGTCCGGGGAACCACCTGCCGCATGACCTTGTCACCGAAGTGCGTGCGCACCTCCGTGGCCACCTGCTCGGCCAGCTTGGTTCGTGCGTCGAACATCACGAGCACGATCGAGCTGACCACTAGGCCCTCGTTGAGGTTCCTCTGGACGAGCTCGACGTTGCGCAGGAGCTGCCCGAGGCCCTCCAACGCGTAGTACTCGCACTGGATGGGTACGAGTACCTCTGAGGCGGCTGCCAGCCCGTTCACCGTGAGCAATCCGAGGGACGGCGGGCAGTCGATGAGCACGTAGTCGTAGTCGTCCCGTACGTCGGTGAGGGCCTGGCGAAGCTTCAGCTCCCTGCTGAAGGCCGGGACCAGCTCGATCTCCGCACCTGCCAGATCAAGGCTGGCTGGAGCGACGAAGAGGTTCCTCACCGACGACCCCTCGATGCAGTCGTCGAGGGGTGCTCCGTTCACGATGACGTGGTACATCGACGAGTCCAGCGAACGGATGTTTATCCCAAGACCGGTGCTGGCGTTCCCCTGGGGATCGAGATCCACCACTAGGGTCCGATAGCCCAGCTCGGCAAGGCACGCTCCCAGGTTCACGGCGGTGGTCGTCTTCCCCACACCGCCCTTCTGGTTCGTAACAGCAATGACTCGAGGCAGATCTCGCTTCGCCGGGTCTGGATCATCCCCCTCCGTTATCACGTGCTCCATCTCCACCAGATCCGGTGGAACATCGATCACGATCTCACGCTCGTCCTCTTCGGATGGCGAGGTTGGAGGAAAGAACCGCCGCAGCAAGCTCGGCCCCGAAGATCTCGTCTCTTCGGAAGGGTCGGCTGGCACGGGCTCATCCTTCACGGTGGGCGTCAGCGGGTCAAGCCTTTGGGCCCGTGTTCCACGTGAAACAGTCGAACACGCGGGGAATCCCGCGTTTCACGTGAAACAACTAGAAGAGCGGGCGCTTCGTGGGCATGCCGGCTCGGCGGGGGAACCGATCGGGACATGGGTAGATCTGCCGGATCACCTGGAATCCCGGGGGAGAGGCCACCACCTCCATCCCTAGGGCCCTGAGTCCTTCAGCGGGCCACCGATCTGACGCTGGCTCCGGCGGCTGGCTCACCACGAGAACCCCTCCGACTCCCAAGAAGCCGGACGCGCACTCGGCTGTCACGGCCGGCGGACCGAACGATCGCGAGACCACGGCCGAGAACGTCGCCCTCATGTCATCCCTCCGGGCCAGGTCTTCCGCCCTGCCGTGAAGGGCGGTCACGTTTGCGAGACCGAGCTCGGCAGCGGCGAGCCGTAGCTCGTCCACTCGGCGCTGCGTGGCATCCACGAGGCATACCCGTACGTGGGGGAGAGCTGCTCCCAGCACCAAGCCCGGGAGCCCTCCGCCGCTGCCGAGATCCAAGATGCTCACATCGACATCACGGGTAGCGACTTCGACGAACGGCTCGAGGGCGGAGCCGAAGGCGAGGCTGTGATCGATGTGAGACTCCAGGGCGGCCTTCCCGATGACGCCCTGCCGCTGGGCCTTCGCCAGCTGCTCCTCGAGCGAGGAGCGCACCTGTTCGCCGAGATAGATCAACTCCGTCGCCCCGTGTGGGGGAGGGGAGTTGTCAGTCCGCCGGGCGGATGACGACCCGGCGCCGGGGCTCCTCGCCCTCCGAAACGGTCACCACGCCATCCAGGGCGTTGACCGTGTCGTGGACGATCTTTCGATCCGGCGCGCCCATGGGCTCGAGGGCCTTCTCCTTGCCGCTCTGCTTCACCTCGTCGGCGACCGACCGGGCGAACTGCTCTAGGGCAACGCGCCGCTTCTCGCGATACCCGGACACGTCGAGGCGGACCCGTCCACCGGTGGGGCCGTCGGCCTGGCGGTAGATGACCGTGCGGGCCAGCTCCTGAAGGGCTGCCAGCGTCTGGCCCTTTGGTCCGATCAACAGGCCAAGATCGTCACCGTCGAGGCGAACCTCCACCGTCTCCTCGTCGACCGGGACGGTGGAGATCTCGGCGTCCAGATCGAACGCGCCGACGACGCCGTCCATGAAGTCGGCGACCGCTTCGCCCTGGGCTTCGATGCTCATCGTGATCTCCGCACCCACTGTGGCTCCTCCTGGTTGACTCGTCGTGACCTGTTCGACGTCGCGAGACGCCGATCCTTCTCCTGAACCGCCGCCGGATCCCCCCCTGGAGCGACGCCTGCGCCGCTGCCCGGAACCAGATCCGGCCTCTTGGCCCGAACTTCCACCGCCCTGCTTGTCGCCCTGCTTTGCGTCAGGCGACTGATCCGACTTCTCCTTGGACTTCTTCGGCGAGCGCTCGGAGCGGCCCTTGCCCCCGCCGCGCTTGCGCCTCTCGCGGCGCTCGGCCTTTGGCCTCGGCTGCGCGGGGCGAACCCTGGCACGAACCCGGGCCTCCCGGCGCACCATCCCGAAGAGGCTCGTCTTGGCCTCCTCGAGGATCTCGAACTCCGCCTCCGACTCGTCCACACCGAGTTGGTCCAACGCGGCGTCCTTCGCCTGCTCGACCGAGCGTCCGGTGGTCTCGACCCATTCCACAGCTACCTCTACCTCTTCTTCTTCCGGGCTCTCGGCTGCAGCGTCGTCGGGGGAGCGTCACGACGGGGACGGCCGCCCCTACTCCGGTTTCGGTTCCGGCTGCCGCTGGCCGAGGCGTCTTGCTTCTTGGACGAGCCTGGCGAGGGCTCGGCTGACTTCTGTGCGCCCTTGGGATCGTCGTCACCCTTCGAGGACTTCTGGCGCCTGCTCCTCCCAGAACTGCCGGCACCGCTCTTGGCCGGCTCGCCGTCGTCGGCAGCCTTGAGCTCCTTGGTGGCCTTGCCACCCTCGTCGCCGCCTGCCTTCTTGAGGGCTTTCGCCTCGGCCTTGTCCTTGCGGGTGATCCCGTAGATGCTCCGCGAGATGAAGGCCTGCTGGCCGATCCGGTAGAGGTTCGACACGGCGAAGTAGAGCACCAGGCCGGCCGGCAGGGTGAACGAGATCACCGGCAGGAAGATGGGCATGATCTTCATGATCATCTGCTGCTGAGGGTTGATCTGCGTGTTCGGGTTCCTGCCCTGGATCTGGCGCTGCTGCACGAACCCGGTGACCGCCACCACGGCGATGAGGACCAAGAACGGGAGGAAGTGGATGAAACCCCTGCTCAGAGCGTCGCTCGGACTCTCCGCGAGGTCCAGCCCGAACGACGTCATGGTCGTTGACTCGTGGAGGTTCTGGTACATCGTGGACGACGGGCTCAGGTAGGCCGGATCGAACACACGTACGAAGGAAGGCGCCTGGCTCGGGTCGGCACCGATGCCCAGTTGACCGCTCGCCCAACCCAGGTCGAAGCCCATGTCGGTGGCGCGCCGGGTCAGCCCCCTCAGCACCTGGTACAGCACCAGGAAGATCGGGGCCTGGACCAGAAGTGGCAGGCAGCCCCCCAGGGGGTTGATGCCCTTCTCCTTGTAGAACTTGAGCAGCTCCGCGTTCAGCTGCTCGCGATCGTCCTTGTAGCGCTGCTGGATCTTGCGCATCTCCGGCTGGAGCTGCTGCATCATCATCATCGACCGAGTGCCCTTCAGCGTGAGGGGCGTCACGATGATCATCACCACCAGCGTGAGCAGCGTGATGGCGATGGCGTAGTTGGGGACGAGGTCGTAGAAGAAGGCGAGGACCGACGCCAACGCGTCGTAGAAGGCGTTCATCGGTCAGCATCCCCCCGGGGTGGGACGGGATCCCAGCCATGGCCACCCCAGGGGTGGCACCGGGCGAGCCTGCGGACAGCCAACCAGGAGCCCCGCCACACCCCGTGCACCTCCAGCGCTTCCAGGGCGTAGGTCGAACAGGATGGGTCGTACCTGCAAACTGGGGCCCTCCAGGAGAACAGCCAACGGTATGCGTGGATCGGCACAGACAAGACCTTGGCGGCCAATCCACCTCTTCGAGCTTCCGCTACCAACTCACCACGGTCGTTCCCGGGAGATGCGTGGCCCGACAGGAGCTCTACGGCCGTGACCTCGACGAGACCTGTCATGCCGCCGTGGCCTTCTCTATGGCGCCACCGACGGCGTCGGACAGCTCTCTGTGGGCCATCGAAACCGCCTCCGACCTGGGGATCAGCAGGTACGCACCCGGCGCGAGGGCCGATCGACCACTGCGATGGCACTCGGCCACGATCGCCTGAAGGCGGCGGCGTAAGCGGTTCCTCGTGACCGCACCGCCCACCTTTCGCCCTACGGCGTAGGCAACCCTCGGTGGGTTCGGATTCTCGGATGGATCGGCCAGGAAGATCAAGGTCAGAGGCCCTTGCTGGACTCGCCGACCGCGTCGGCGGAGCTCGGAGAACGTACGGCGATCGCGGATCCGCCAGATCAGGCCGACAGCCTGGCCCGGCCCTTGAGCCTGCGAGAGGCCAGGATCCGCCGTCCGGCGCGCGTCGACATGCGGTGGCGGAACCCGTGTCGCCTCGCCCGGCGCCGGTTGTTGGGCTGGAAAGTTCGCTTCAACTGGTGCCTCCTCGACCGGCTCGGACCCGAGCCGACAGGCGAAGGTCCCAGCAAGCACAGCGGCCCCATGGATCCGATCAAGGCGAGGATCTATGGACGTGAGCCGCAACAGACGTACGAATTTGCTCAGGTCCGACGAGGCTAGAACCTCACCTAACCGCGCACCAATCCGCCGGCCAGATCGGGCGATCGGCGAGGCGGGCCAGCGGCCCGACTCTCTTCTCGCCGCGCTCGGCAGATGGCCTGAGCTGACCCACAGGGTGACGTGCCAGGGGTGAAGGTCGCCTCGTGCAGCGTCGCGGCGCCGGTGGTACGGTCGCTGCCCACACCGAGACGGTGAGCGTCACTCGCCTATCGCTCGACCGGCTCGTCAAACGGGCACTCCTGCTCATGTTGGTCCACCTGTTTTCCACAGCTGTGGACGTTCCTGTGGAATCACTACGCACGAAAGGGGGCGGTCGAGTCGGTGGAAGACATCGGTGAGCTCTGGGACGCCTGCGCGGACGTGCTGCGCAGCCAGGTCTCGGAGGCAGTCTGGCTTACCACCTTCAACGCCGCGAAACCCCTGGTCGTGGAAGATGGGGCCCTTGTGATCGGGGTGCCCAGCCGGATGGTGAAGGAGCGCATCGAGAGCCGCTACATGGAGCTGCTCGGCAGCGCCATGGCCGACTCGGGCACGCCCGACCTGAAGCTCCGGGTGGAGGTCAGCGCCGAGATGGACGACGGCTCCGCTGTGGATGAGGTTGAGGAAAGAGCCGAGGCATCACCGCAGGCGCAGAGCAACGGCTCCCGCTCGAACGCTCGGCCCTCGGTCGCCGAGCAAGTGAACCCGCGCTACACCTTCGAGACCTTCGTCATCGGGACGTCCAACCGGTTCGCCCACGCGGCTGCGCTGTCTGTGGCCGAGACGCCCGCCCGCTCCTACAACCCTCTGTTCATCTACGGGGACGCCGGGTTGGGCAAGACCCACCTCCTCCAGGCCATCGCCCGGTACGTGAACGAGAACTACCCCAGGTTCACTGTCCGCTACGTGACCACCGAGACCTTCCTCAACGAGTTCGTCGACGCCATCCGAGCCGGGGCCATGGGGGGGTTCAAGAAGCGCTACCGCGAGGTCGACGTCCTCCTCCTCGACGACATCCAGTTCATCGAGAAGAGCGAACAGCTCCAAGAGGAGCTGTTCCACACCTTCAACGCCCTATACCAGGCCAACCGCCAGATAGTGCTGTCGTCGGACAGGCCGCCCGACGCCATCTCGACCCTCGAGGACCGCCTGCGCAGCCGCTTCAAGATGGGCCTCACCACGGAGATCAACCCGCCCGAGCTCGAGACGCGCCTCGCGATCTTGCGCAGGAAGGCCGACAGCGAGACCGTCAGGCCACCAGACGACGTCCTCGTCTTCATCGCCTCCCACATCACCAACAACATCCGCGAGCTCGAGGGCGCCCTCATAAGGGTGTCGGCGTTCGCGAGCCTCACCAACGAGCAGCTGACCGTGGAGCTGGCCGAGCACGTCCTGGCCGACATCATCAGCGACAGCCAGCCGAGGCCGATCACGCCGGACCGCATCCTCGACAAGACCGCCGAGATGTTCGGGTTCTCCGTAGAGGAGATCTGCGGGAAGTCGCGCCGGAGGCCGCTGGTGACGGCGAGGCAGATCAGCATGTACGTGTTCCGGGAGCTCACAGACCTGAGCTACCCAGCCATCGCACGGGAGTTCGGGGGCCGAGACCACACCACGGTGATCCACGCCGTGGAGAAGGTGGGTGGCCTCATGAAGGAGCGCCGGCAGATCTACGACCAGGTCACCGAGCTGACCCAGGTGATCCGGACCGGCCCATGACAACCCACAGGACCTATGGAGAAAGCTGTGGAGCGCCTGGGGGAAGGGGTGGAGAACTGACGGTTGCTCCACCGGCAATGCCTCGCACCGGTGCGAGGCTGTGATTCCTGTGGAGATCTCGCTGGTAACGATCTGTGCTCTGACCAGCCAGATCACACCTCGATCCACAATCCACAGCCCCTACTACTGCTACTAGTTCAATAGATCTTCTAGAGATAGAGGGCCCGGGGCCACCAAGCTTCGGGACTTCGGGAACCACGGAGAGGAAGACGACGTGAAGTTCCGGTGTGAGCGGGACCTGCTGGTAGATGCGTTCAGCGCGGTAGGCCGTGCTGTGACGGTCCGTGGGGCGTCGTTGCCCGTGCTCACGGGTGTGCGGTTGGAGCTCGTGGGCGACCAGCTGCGCCTGACGGGCACCGATCTCGACCTGACGATCTCCATGCGCGTGACGGTGTCGGGCGGAGCCGACGGCGTGGCGGTGCTGCCCGCCAAGCTCACGGGCGACATCGTGCGGGCCCTCGAGTCGGGCGCGGTGGAGGTGGAGGTGAGCGAGGACGAGGCACGGATCGTCTCTGGCCGCTCGCAGTTCTCGGTGCGCACTATCGCCGCCCACGAGTTCCCCAACATCGCCGCGCCCGCAGACCACGTGGTCCGACTGGATGCCCGAGCGTTCGCTGACGCCTTGAGGCAGGTGGTGGCCGCGGCCAGCACCGACGAGTCGCGGCCCATCCTCACCGGGGTGCTGATGGCCGCCGAGGGCGACGGCCTGCGCCTGGTGGCCACCGACTCCTACCGCCTGGCGGTGCGCGACCTGCGAGGCATCTCGGTGCTCGCAGAGGGCCAGAGCGTCCTGGTGCCGTCCAACGCCCTCAAGGAGCTCGCCAGGGTCCTCAGCGACGACGTGGAGCAGGTGGTGCTGAGGCTGGGCGAGCGCGACGCCAGCTTCGAGGTGGGCGACATAAGCCTGGTGACCCGCCTGATAGAGGGCGAGTTCCCGAACTACCGAGGGCTCATACCGCAGAGCCACGCCAACAGGCTCACCGTTGGGCGCGAGCCCCTGCTGGACGCCGTGCGGAGGGTGAGCCTGTTGGCTCGCGAGGCCACCCCCGTCCGCCTCGCCATGAGCGAGGGATCGCTGGAGCTGCTGGCCGTGACCCAGGACGTCGGTCAGGCCCAGGAGGCGCTCGACGCCAAGTACGAGGGCTCCGAGCTGACGGTGGCGTTCAACCCCGAGTACCTCATCGCCGGCATCGAGGTGAGCTCGGGAGACGAGATCACGCTGGAGACGATCGACGCGCTCAAGCCGGCCCTGGTGCGGTCGAACGAGAGTGCCGACTTCCTCTACCTGCTCATGCCCGTGCGCGTGAGCTGAGCAGGCGGCAGGGCCGTGCTGCTCCGCCAGCTCTGGCTGACAGACTTCCGCAGCTACACGACCGCAGAGGTGGAGCTGGCAGAGGGCCTCACGGCTGTGGTGGGGCCCAACGGTGAGGGCAAGACGAACCTCTTGGAGGCCATCGGCTACCTAGCCACCCTGGGCTCTTTCAGGGGAGCTCCCAACGACGCCCTCGTTCGACAGGGCGCCACCAGTGCAGTGCTGCGAGCGGAGGGTGAGCGTGAAGGGCGAAAGGTGCTGATCGAGGCCGAGCTGTTGCCCACCGGCCGCAGCCGGGTGATGGTGAACCGCCAGAGGATGGCGAGGACCAGGGACCTGCTGGGCGCCCTGCGCGTGTCGGTGTTCTCACCCGACGACCTCTCGCTCGTGAAGGGCGGCCCCTCGGAGCGGAGGCGCTTCCTCGACGACGCCCTCGTGAGCCTCCACCCGCGCAACGATGTGCTGCGGAGTGACCTCGACAAGGTCCTGCGGCAGCGCAACGCCCTGCTCCGCAGCGTGGCGTCGCGCCCAGGCGGCCGCAGGGGAGAGCTGGACGAGGCCGACGCGCACACCCTCGCTGTGTGGGACTCCAAGCTCACCGAGCTGGGCGAGGGCCTGGCGAACGCCCGCGTGGACCTGCTCGAGCGTCTGGGACCTCTCATCGCCGACGCCTACGACAGGCTTGCCTCTCGCGCCGCCGAGGTGACGGCCACCTATGAGTCTCCCTGGCGGGAAGAGGGCCTGGCCAAGGCGATCGAGGCGGCTCGGTCAGACGAGCTGCGCCGGGGGGTGAGCCTGGTGGGCCCGCACCGCGACGAGGTGGCGTTCTCGATCGGGGGGCTCCCGGCGCGCACCCACGCATCGCAGGGTGAGCAGCGCTCGTTGGCGCTGGCGCTCCGGCTGGCAGTTCACGAGCTGGTCTCTTCGACCGTGGGGGAGCCACCCATATTGCTGCTCGACGACGTCTTCTCCGAGTTGGACGCCGATCGCAGCCACGCCCTGCTCACCAACCTTCCTCCTGGCCAGACGGTGCTCAGCACCGCCGCCGGCGTGCCGCGGGGTGCGGCTCCCCAGCGAACGCTGGTGGTGGGAGCGGGAGAGGTGCGCGTGGGACCAGAATGACGGCATGCCCTGGGAACCTCTGCCGTCGAGTCCAGAGAAGGAACCCAGTGCTTTGGGGGAGAGCCTCGACCGCTTGGTGAAGCGCCTGGGGGCACCGTCGGCATCGGCCATCGGAGGCCTCTTCGAGCGCTGGGTGGAGGTGGTCGGCGAGCAGGTGGCCGAGCACACGAAGCCGGTGACCGTGCACCACGGGACCCTGGTGGTCTCGGTGAGCGATCCCGCCTGGGCACCGCAGCTCCGCTTCCTCGAGTCGGAGGTGCTCTCACGAGCCCGCGACGTGCTTGGCGAGCCCGATCTCCAGCGGTTGCAGGTGCGGGTGGAGCGTCCGTGAACGGCCTGCGGAGGTAGGTCGAGATCTCGTCAGAGGGCCCGCGAGGCGACTCGGAGGGGGCCGCCGATAGGTCCCGGCAGTGCGCCGCCGGCTGGTAGGATGGAGGCCATAGTGGCCCAGACGACCGATTCTTACGGCGCCAAGGACATCACGGTCCTGGAGGGCCTCGAAGCCGTTCGCAAGCGGCCCGGCATGTACATCGGCTCTACCGGGCCGGCAGGCTTGCACCACCTCGTGTACGAGGTGGTCGACAACTCGGTGGACGAGGCCATGGCTGGCCATGCCAGCCGGATCGACGTGACCTTGCTAGCTGATGGCAGTTGCGAGGTGCGCGACGACGGTCGCGGCATCCCGGTGGATCCCCATCCCGATCCCAAGATGCGCAAGAAGCCGGCTGCAGAGGTGGTCCTCACCGTCCTGCACGCAGGCGGTAAGTTCGGCGGCGGCGGCTACAAGGTCTCCGGAGGCCTCCACGGCGTGGGCGTCTCGGTGGTGAACGCCCTGTCGAGCCGCCTCGAGGTGGAGATCGACCTCAAGGGCAAGCGCCACTACATGGACTTCGTGAACGGCGGGAAGACCAACACGAAGCTGGAGGTGCGGGGCAAGGCTCCCAACGGTCGCACCGGCACCACGGTGCGCTTCTGGCCCGACCCGGAGATCTTCGAAGAGGTCACGTTCCGGGCCCAGACCCTCCTCGAGCGCTTCCAGATGATGGCCTTCCTCAACAAGGGCCTCGAGATCAACTTCCGCGACGAGCGGCCCGAGGGCCACGAGCCGGTCTCGTTCAAGTACTCGGGCGGGATCGTCGACTTCGTCAAGCACCTCAACGCCTCCAAGGAGCCGCTGTTCAAGCGGGTCGGCAACTTCGAGCAGGCCGAGGAGAGCCAAGAGGTCGAGATCGCCTTCCAGTGGAACGCCGGCTACCAGACCGACGGCCTCCACTCGTTCGCCAACGGCATCAACACCATCGAGGGCGGCATGCACGAGGAGGGCTTCAAGAAGGCCCTCACCAACGTGGTGAACCGCTACGCCCGCGACAAGGGCCTGCTCAAGGAGAAGGACGACAACCTCCAGGGCGAGGACATCCGTGAGGGCCTCACCGCCATCATCTCGGTCCGCCTGGCCGAGCCGCAGTTCGAGGGGCAGACCAAGGGCAAGCTCGGGAACGTCTCGATGCGGTCGCTCGTGGAGCGCGCCACCAACGAGCGCCTGCGCGACTGGTTCGAGGAGAACCCAACCGAGGCCCGCAAGGTGGTGGCCAAGGCCGTTCAGGCCTCCCGGGCGCGCATGGCGGCCCGCAAGGCCCGAGAGGCGACCCGGCGCAAGTCGGCCCTCGAGGGCGCCGGCATGCCCGACAAGCTCAAGGACTGCGCCAGCAACGACCGCGACGAGTGCGAGCTGTTCATCGTGGAGGGCGACTCCGCCGGCGGCTCGGCTACCCAGGCCCGCGACCCCCGGATCCAGGCCATCCTGCCGATCAGGGGGAAGATCCTCAACGTCGAGCGCGCTCGCGTCGACCAGATGCTGAAGAACGCCGAGATCCAGACGCTCATCTCGGCCATCGGCGCCGGGGTGGGAGAGGAGTTCGACGCCGAGAAGATCCGCTACGACAAGGTCATCATCATGTGCGACGCCGACGTGGACGGCTCCCACATCCGCACGCTGCTGCTGACGTTCTTCTTCCGCCACATGAAGGACCTCGTCAACCAGCAGCACGTGTACATCGCCCAGCCACCGCTGTACTCCACGGTGGTGGGCCGCGAGAAGGTGTACCTGAAGGACGACACCACCAAGAACGAGTTCCTCGAGGCACACCCGAACCACCGCAAGGAGTTCCAGCGCCTCAAGGGTCTCGGCGAGATGGACTGGGACGAGCTGGGCGAGACCACCATGGACCCCGAGCGCCGCACACTCCTCCAGGTCACAGTGGAGGACGCCGCCCAGGCCGACGGGGTGTTCTCACGCCTCATGGGCGACGACGTCGACCAGCGCAAGCAGTTCATAGCGACGAACGCCAAAGACGTCCGCTTCATAGACATCTGATGGCCGATCTCTTGCAGGAGCCCCCCCGATGACCGACCCAACCGGTGCCGACGGCCCCGGCCCAGACGAGCCGGTCGACGACGGAGAGGACCTCGGGCCGTACCAGATCGAGGTGCAGGAGGAGATGGAGCGCTCCTTCCTGGACTACGCGATGTCGGTCATCACGTCCCGGGCCCTGCCCGACGCCCGCGACGGGCTGAAGCCGGTGCACCGCCGGATCCTCTGGGGCATGAACGAGCTCCGGGCCCTGCCCGACAGACCCACCCTGAAGTGCGCTCGCGTCACCGGTGAGGTGATGGGGAAGTACCACCCCCACGGCAACACAGCGATCTACGACGCGATGGTCCGGATGGGCCAGGACTTCAGCCTGCGCCACCCCCTCATCCACCCCAAGGGCAACTTCGGTTCGCTCGACGACCCACCGGCCGCCGAGCGTTACACCGAGTGCCGCCTGGCCGGCATCGCGATGCCGATGCTGGAGGGGATCGACGAGGAGACCGTGGACTTCGCCGACAACTACTCGGGCGAGTTCACCGAACCCACGGTTCTGCCGTCGAGGTTCCCGAACCTGCTCGTGAACGGCAGCCAGGGGATCGCGGTGGGCATGGCCACCAACATCCCGCCCCACAACCTGGGCGAGGTGATCGACGCCGTCACCCACCTCATCGACAACCCCGACGCCACCCCCGACGACCTCATGGCCTTCGTGAAGGGGCCCGACTTCCCCACCGGGGCTCTCATCCTGGGGCGCTCGGGCATCCAGGACGCCTACCGCACCGGCAAGGGCTCCATCCGCTTGCGCGGGAAGGCCGAGATCGAAGAGGGCAAGCGCAACGACCAGATCGTCATCACCGAGCTTCCCTACCAGGTGAGCCCCAGCTCGGTGCTCACCAAGATCCGTGACCTGGTGGAGGCCCGCGAGCTGGAGGGGATCTCCGACCTGAACGACGAGTCGGCCAAGGGCAAGCAGCGCATAGTGATCAAGCTCAAGCGCGATGCCCCTGCGCTGGTGATACTCAACAACCTCTACAAGCGCACGCAGCTCCAGACCAACTTCGCCGTGAACACGGTGGCCCTGGTGGACGGGGTGCCCCGCACGCTCAACCTGCGCGACGCCCTCGAGGCCTACGTCGAGCACCAGATCGACGTGATCACCCGGCGCTCCCAGTTCCGCCTGCGCAAGGCCACCGAGCGGGCGCACATCGTCGAGGGCCTGCTGAAGGCCCTGGACATGATCGACGAGGTGATCGCCACGATCCGCGCCTCGGACGACACGCCCTCCGCCCGCGCCGCGCTCATGGCGGAGCCCTTCGAGTTCAGCGAGGCCCAGGCCGATCACATCCTCCAGATGACGCTCGCCCGGCTCACCCGCCTGGGTCGTAGCCAGCTGGAGGACGAGATGGCGCAGCTGCTCGCCACGATCGCCGAGCTCGAGGCGATCCTCGGCGACCCGGGCGTGCTGAAGGGCGTGATCAAGGACGAGCTGCACGAGATCCGCGAACGCCACGCCGAGCCCCGCCGCAGCGAGATCACCTTCGACGTGGGCGACCTCGACATCGAGGACCTGATCGATGACGAGGAGCTCGTCGTCACCATGTCGCGCAAGGGCTACGTGAAGACGATGGCGGCCGACGCCTTCCGCACGCAGGCCCGTGGTGGGCGTGGGGTTGCGGGTGCGAAGCTTCGCGACGAGGACTACGTGGTCCACATCATCCACACCTCGGCCCACGCCTACCTGCTGTTCTTCTCGAACCTTGGTCGCGTCTACCGGCTCAAGGCCCACGAGATCCCCATGAAGGAGCGCACGGCGAGGGGCACGGCCATCGTGAACCTGCTGCCTCTGCAGCCGGGGGAGACCATCGAGGCCATCATCGACACGAGGGACTACGAGACCAACCGGTACCTGTTCTTCTGCACCAAGAACGGCCAGGTGAAGAAGACCAAGTTCACCGAATACGACTCTTCGCTGCGCGCCGGGATCATCGCTCTGAACCTGCGCGAGGGCGACGAGCTGGTGAAGGTGATGCCCACCAACGGCACCGACGACATCTTCCTCGTGAGCAAGGGTGGCATGGCCATCCGCTTCAACGAGGAGCAGGTGCGGGCCATGGGGCGCTCCGCCGCCGGAGTGCGGGGCATGAGGCTGCGCGACGGCGACGAGGTGGTGTCGTGCGACGTCGCGCGCGACGACGCCACCATCCTCATCGTCACCGACGCCGGCTACGGCAAGCGCACCCAACTGGATCGCTTCAACCGCCAGGGCCGTGGTGGCCAGGGCGTGCGGGGCATCAAGCTCACAGCCCGCAAGGGGTCGGTCGTCTCGGCCTTCATGGTGGGCCTCGATGACGAGATCTTCGTCATCGCCTCAGGAGGTGTCGTGATCCGCATGGGCGTGCGCGAGATCTCCTCCCAGGGCCGCGACGCCACCGGCGTTCGGGTCATGAACCTCGACGCCGGCCAGACGGTCGCCGCCGTGGCCCCGGTCCTCTCGGCCGACGAGTAGCTCGGCGCTCTGGCCCTTCGCCGCTCTGGCCCTACGGCCGGCGGGTCCTGCCGGGCAGCACCCCCGAGCTCCTATCCCTCCGTCGGTGAACCTGGAGGCGCCCGGGCTCCGCTGCCGCGCAAGGAAGGAAAGGTCTGTGGAACATCGTGAGGCTGGGCAGGTCGTGGTGCTCGTGGGTGTCGTGGTGGCGCTCGTGGCTGTGATCGGTGTGCTGGTGGTCGCGAGGGTCGGGGGAGCGGCGAGCGAGCGTGCCAGGGCACACACCGCGGCGGATGCTGCGGCGCTCGCTGGTGCCGTGGAGGGCGAGGACGAGGCCCGCGAGGTGGCCGAGACCAACCAAGGCGAGCTGGAGGGCTACGTGCACGCAGGTGACGAGGTGGAGGTCACGGTGCGCGTGGGCGACTTCCGCGCGACGTCTCGTGCTCGCTTGGGCGACTAGCGCTGCTAGCTTTGATTCCTCGCTGAGGGGCTATAGCTCAGTCGGTTAGAGCGCATCCCTGATAAGGATGAGGTCGCAAGTTCGATTCTTGCTAGCCCCACGCGCTGGATGCTGCCGTCCTCGCAAGCCTGCTCGGACGGCAGGGCCGCAACATCTCCGCTCCGCTGAGGCCGTTCCGGTCACGGAGGCCAAGCGGGTCGATCGCAAGCCTGCTCGGACGGCAGGGCCGCAACATCTCCGCTCCGCTGAGGCCGTTCCGGTCACGGAGGCCAAGCGGGTCGATCGGGAGCGCGTTGGAAATCGGCGCTCGGCTGGGAGAGTCTGGTTGCCAGCTCTCACGGGAGGTCGAGGATGAAGATGATCCGGAAGGCCCTCGCGGCGGTGGCGATCGCCGGCGTGGTGGCCGCGGTGCTCAGGCTTCGCGCCACGGAGGGGACCCCTTCGAAGGGTGGGGGCTGGCGAGAGCTCTCGGGCCCGGACCTCACCTGAGTGCCCGGCACCGAGCGACACATGGGTCCCGGCCAGACCGACGGGGTGCTCTCGTGAAGGTCGCGGTTGTTGGTGCCGGCGCGGTGGGCGCACGCGCCGCCCGTCAGCTCCTGTCGACCGAGGGGATCAACCAGGTCGTGCTGCGCGACCCACGACGCGACCACCTGGGATCGGTCGTCCGTTCGCTGGGCGAGGGCGCCCGGATCGACCAGGGCGATCCCGACTCGCCGGTGGACGCCGACGTCGTCGTGCTCGCCGGCCCACCGGGGACTCACCTGGCCGCGGCTCGCACGGCGGTGGCGCGGGGCCAGTCGGTGGTCTCTACCAGCGACGACCTCGACGACGTGCGCTCGTTGCTCGAGCTCGACCGACAGGCCCGCAGCGCAGGGTGCTCGGTGGTGGCGGGTGCCGGCTTCGATCCGGGGCTCACGTGCCTGCTCGCCAAGCACGCGGCGGCGTCTTTCCAGCGCGTCGACGAGATCCACATCGCCAAGTACGGCACCGGGGGCCCCGCCTGCGCTCGCCAGCACCACCGTGCTCTGGGCAGGCGTGCCCTCGACTGGCGCGACGGCACCTGGGTGCCCCGGCCCTCGGGCTCGGGCCGCGAGCTGTGCTGGTTCCCCGACCCCATCGGAGCGGTCGACTGCTACCGGGCAGCGCTGCCCGACGCCCTCCTGCTGGTGCCGGCGTTCCCCGGCGTGCGGAGGGTGACGGCCCGCATGGCGGCCACCCGGCGCGACCGCCTCACGGCCGGTCTCCCCATGCTCTGGCCCACCCACCCCGAGGGCGGCGCGGGGGCGGTGCGGGTGGAGGTGCGCGGCGAGCGCGACGGCGTGCGTGACGTGGTGGTGCTCGGCGCCATGGATCGACCGGCCGTGGCGGCCGGGGCCGTGGCAGCGCTGGCAGCGCTGTGGGCGGGCCGCGGCGAGCTGCTCTCGACTGGAAGCGGGGGCCTGGCGCGCATGGTGGAGACGCTCGGGTTCCTCAACGAGCTCCACCGGCGAGGGGTGAGGGCGGCCGCCTTCCAGGGCGACCCCGTCTGACGAACCTGCCTACGGCCCAGGGAGTGGGGCCCCCTAGCCCACCGAGAGGGGGAACGTGCTTCGGTCCTGGTCGAAGTCGCCCACGCGTGCCACGAAGGTGAGCTCCCAGGTGCCCGGGCGGGGTACTTGCACGCCGTTCGCTATGAAGTGACCAGGGCCGGCCCGGGTGGCGGTGGTGGTGATGGGGCCGATGTCGCCACCTTCGGGGACGACCTGCACCTCCACCGATCGCACGTCGGCCATGGGCCTGCCCACGTCGTCGAAGTACTGCACGTGGGCCACGTTGGGCCCCACGTCGGCCGGCACCACCGTGATGTTCACCGTGCCCCCGGTGGCCAGCGGCGCCGAGAAGGCAGCCACCGGGGCCACCTCCCCTGCGGTGCGCGCCGGCGTGGTCACCACCAGCGCAGAGGTGACGGCCACGGCAGCCAGCAGCACCAGCACCTCGGCTCCCACGGTCCTCGTGAGCTTCCGCCACGCCTGGGGCTCGGACTCCAGCGACGGGCGCAAGCGCCAGCGGTTGTAGGCGGCCACCGCGAGCACCACCGCCACCAGCAGCACCTTGACCAGAAGCATCAGCCCGTAGGTGGTGGAGGTGAGCTGGCCCAGCGACGAGACCTGCGTGACCGCCAGGGCGACCCCCGCCACCACCAGTGCGGTCACCGTCAGGGCAGCGGCGTCGGAGAAGCGCACGACCACCTCCGCCGTGTCGGTCGCGAGCGCACGCACACCCGAGGGCTCCTTGGCCGCCCTGCCTCGCACCACCAGCACCACGCCCATGCCCACCAGGCCGCCGAGCCACACGGCGGCGGCCGCTGTGTGCACGACGTCGGCGCCCACCCCGAGCCATCGGGGCTCGGCGGTTCCCGTGTGGCCCCAGAGGGCGAACGAGGCGGCCACCGCCAGCCACCCGTAGAAGGCGAGCACCCTGGGCCCGGTAGGGCCCCTCAGGTGAGCGCTCACGTGCACCCCGGCCAACCCCACCAGCAGCACGGCAGTCGACCAGCCCAGACCGTCGCCGAGGGCCCGGCGCAGCGAGTCGGCGTCGAACGCGGCGCTCCACCCGTCGCCGGTCACCAGTGCAGCCTGGATGCCCACCACCACCACGGCGCCCAGCGCACCCAGCAGCGCGCCGGCGCGCACCAGGGGAGCGGCGCTGCGTCGCGGATCGGACAGCAGGTCTGGCCCGGCGGTCCCGAGCGCTCGTGCGCTCTCTCCTTCGGCCCCCGCCGAAGGCCCCTCGGAGGGGGCCAGATCGTTCTCGTCCCAGCGGCGGGCCCCCAGCAGCCCCCTCCCGTCGAGGAAGAATGCCAGGAACAGGCCCAGCCCGGCGGCGCCGAGCGCCCCCACGTAGGTGAAGAACCGGGCGAAGCCGGCGGCCACCTCCAGGGCTCGCTCGTCGGGGTCGGCGGCGGCTGCCACCCCGCTGTCGATGGCGGTGCCCTCGCCCACGCCGAACACGATCGCTCCGGCCACGGGGTGGCCGTCGGCGGAGATCACCCGGTAGTCGATCACGTAGGTGCCGTCGCCCAGGCCGCCCTCGAGCTGGCTGCTCAGCACCTCTCGGCCCGACGACTCCGACGATCCCAGGTCGACCCGGCGCCCCTGCGAGTCGAGGACGCGCAGGGCACCTTCGGCCGCCGACACCGGTTCGCTGAACTGCACCCACACCTCGCCCGGCGCCCGCACCACCACCTGTCCCGCTGCCGGAGACGACGTGATCACCACGGCGTGGGCATCCGCGGGCCGAGCCCACATGGCGCTCGCTCCCACCAGGGCGGCGCCGAAGGCGAGGACCACGGCCGCCGCCAGGCCGAGGCCCCTCCTCATCGGCCGGCCGCCCCGACCACGCCGAGGAGCTCGGCGTGCACCGCCCCGTTGCTCGCCAGACCCGAGAGCTCGGCTCCCACGTCGAGCGGCATGCGCTCCAGGGCTCCGCCGTCCTTGTCGGTGAACCGACCACCGGCCTCCGAGATGATCACGGGCATGGGAGCCACGTCCCACAACGACACCGAGGGGTCGAACATCGCCTCGGCCCTCCCGGTGGCGACCATGGCGAACCCGTAGCCGTCTCCCCAGGTGCGCAGCTGGGTCCCGGTGCCCAGCACCGCCTCGATCTGCCCGGGTCCCCAGGTGTCGAACCCCGACGAGCACACGCATCCCTCGCCCAGCGAGGCCACCGAGCTCACCGACGTGGGCTCACCGTCGAGGAAGCAACCCAGGCCCCTCCCCGCGCACACCACCTGACCCAGCGCTGGCAGGCAGATGACCCCGACCGCCGGGCCGTGCTCGTCGAACACCGCGAGCAGGCTGGAGTAGAGGGGCACCCCCCTCACGAAGGCCTTGGTCCCGTCGATGGGGTCCACCACCCAGGTGCGCCCCGAGGTCCCCGGCGTGGGGGGCTCCTCCTCGCCCAGCACGGCGTCGTTGGGGAAGCGCTCCGCCACCGCCTCGCGCAAGAGCCGCTCGGCGGCTCGGTCCGCCTGGGTCACCGGGGTGCCGTCGGCCTTGCCCTGCACGGCCAGGTCGGTGGCGCCGAACCACCGCATCGTGGCCTCGCCCATCTTGCGGCACAGCTCTGTGGCCTCGGCCAACAGGGAAGCATCGGCGGAGGGGCTCTGCGGGACGGAGGTCGTGGGGCTCACGGCCCCAATGATGGCAGTTGGGCCCAAGCCGGCCCCCCTCGACGGGGACGCTCCATCCGCCCGCCGACAGGTCTGGGCACCAGGCCGACGTGCAAGCAACCCCTGTGGGGCGCCCGTGCCGTGGAATACTGCGACCATGAGCACCGATCCCCGCCGGGAAGCAGCCATCAACCGCCTCAAGGCCAAGCGCGACTTCATGGCCAACGTCTTGAGCTACGTGGTGATCAACGCCATCTTCGTCGCGATCTGGGCGGTGGGAAGCAGAGGGTTCTTCTGGCCCATCTTCACCCTGGGGTTCTGGGGGCTGGGCCTGCTCCTGCACGCCTACTCGGCGTTCGCTCGCCCCATCACCGAAGACGACATCCGCCGCGAGATCGACAAGGGCGGCGACGCCAGCTACTGATCCTCAGCCACCGACCCTGGGCTGATCCTGGCCGACCCAGCGGTGTGGTCGGCTCGTCGAGCGGGCGGCCTAGAGGTCGGGCAGGCCCATGTCGAAGTTGGGTGTCTCTATCCCGCCGTCGACGCGCAAGATGCGCCCGGTCACGTAGCTCGACGCAGGCGACGCCAGGTAGAGCACGGCCAGGGCGATGTCCTCCACCGTGCCCAGGCGCTTCAGCGGGGTGGCCTGCTCCATGGCGTCTCGCAGCTCGTCGTTGGTCAGCACGATGTCGAGCGCGGAGGTGGCGGTGGAGCCCACGCCCACGGCGTTCACCCGGATCCTCGGCGCCAGGTCGGCTGCGAGGAGCTGGGTGAGGTGGTTGAGGGCCGCCTTCACGGTTCCGTAGGTGGCGAACCCCCTGGTGCTGAGCGTGCCCATGACCGAGGAGATGTTCACCACGGCAGCGGCGTCGCTCTCCAGCAACGCCGGCACAGCGGCCTTGGTGAGGGCCAGGGCGGTGGTGACGTTGAAGTGGAAGGCGGCCTCCAGGAACCTCTCGGAGGTGTTCATGAGCGGTCGCGGCTCGGCGCCGCCCGCGTTGTTCACCACGATGTCGAGCCGGCCGAACGTGGCGGTGGCCGCCGCCACCAGCTCTTGCATCAAGGCGGTGTCGTTCACGTCGCCCACCACGGGAACGGCCGTCGCCCCTAGGGCCTCCATCTCGCGTGCCACCTCGGCGAGCTGGCTCTCGGTTCGGGCGGTGATGACCACTCCGGCTCCCTGCTCGGCCAGTGCGAGGGCGCAGGCGCGCCCGATGCCCCTGCCAGCGCCGGTGACCACCGCGGCCCTGCCGTCCAGCCGGAATCGATCTATCAGCACCGGTACGGCCTCCTAGCGGGTGTGCGGCCGGGGCCCCGACCACGGCGTGGCGGCCCCGGGTGACGAGGGCGAAGCTAGAACGTGTTCTACCTCGGCGCCAGCGGTGGGGCCCGTGGAGGGGCTGCCGGAGGGCTCGCAGTGAGGCGGATCGTCCCAACCGTTGCCCTCGGGCCCGCGTTGGGCATAGCCTCTCGGGGCTGCGGGTGGAGTGGCAGCCTTCCGGTGCGCGTCCGGATCCTCCTTGTCATCGCGATGTTCGATCGCCCACGGGCGCACGAGGAGGTCACCACGACATGAGGGCTGCGAGGGTGTGCATCACCTCAGCGATGGCAGCGCTGCTCGCTGCCGGTGCCCTCACCGTGGTCGGCACCTCCGCCCCCGATCCCGCGGCAGCCCAGTCGTCGCTGCAGTCCACCCACGACCAGGTCCGGCGCCAGCGCGCCGGCGTGGCGAGCGAGATAGACGCCATGACGGCCGATGGCGCCGCCATCGACGCCGCCATCCGCGACCTCGACGCCAACGTGCTGAGCCAGCAGGAGCTGGCCCACAGGGCCGAGAACGCCGTGGTCGACGCCTCCCGTCGAGCGGCCGCCGCCGATGCGGCCGAGCGCGCCAAGGCCGAAGAGGTGGAGGTGCTGCGCCGCAGGGTGGCGGCCCTGGCCGTGCGCAACTACATCGCTCCTCCCAGCGAGGGCCTGATGGATCAGATGCGGGTGGAGTCGGCCAACGTCGCCGCCCTCAAGCACGCCCTCATCGGCGTGGGTGCCCAGCGCGCCGGGGACCTGCTCGACCAGCTCCGGGCGGCTCGCAACGACCTGGAGGAGCAGCGCGCGCAGGCCGAGCGTGCCCGCGACGAGGCCGAGGCCCAGCGCGCCGAGGCCGAGCGGCGCCAGAGCGAGCTGACCGCCGCCAAGGCCCAGAAGCAGAGCTTCGCCAACGAGCTGGAGGCCCGCCTCAACGCCAAGCTGGGCGAGGCCGCAGCGCTCGCTGCCGTCGACAGCCGCCTGGCCGCCCAGCTCCGCGCCGAGCAGGAGGCCCTGGTGGAGCGGCTGCGTGCGATGCCCCCTCCGGCCCCGCCGCCGTCGAGCGGGGGAGACGACGAGGGCAGCAGTGGGGAAGGTTCGCCGCCACCGCCCGTGCTCCCCACGGTGCCGCTGGCCACCGTGAGGGGCATAACCGTGAACGCCCAGATCGCCGATCGGCTCGAGGCGATGCTCGCCGCCGCCGCGGCCGACGGCATAACGCTCAGCGGCTCCGGCTACCGCGGTTCGGCCTCGCAGGTGGCGCTGCGCAAGCAGAACTGCGGCACCAGCGACTACGCCATCTGGCACATGCCGGTGTGGCAGTGCACGCCGCCCACCGCCAAGCCCGGCACCTCCATGCACGAGAGGGGCCTGGCCATCGACTTCTCCGGCATCCCCCAGTACCCCGGCACCGACAACGTCCGGTACAACTGGCTGAAGGCCAACGCCGCCTCGTTCGGCTTCTACAACCTGCCCAGCGAGGGCTGGCACTGGTCGACCACCGGCGGCTAGCCGGCGGGCCGGGGGTCAGCCTTCGCTGGCCATCATCGAGGTGAGCGCCTCCAGCTGCGGGCCGAGGAACGAGCTCCAGATCTCCAGTGCCGCCTGCGGTGTGGGGTGGATCCCGTCGGGCAGCCAGTGGCGTGACGTGTTGGGATCGAGCTGGTCGATGAAGGTCCCGTAGTCCACCACCGACACGTGGGGCCGCTCGCCGGCCACCTCGACCACCAGCTCGTTGTAGATCCGCACCCGCTCTGCGTGGTCGTCGCCCAGACCTCGCCGCTGGCGCACGTCGCCCGTGGCCCCCTCGCCCACGAGCGGAGTGGTGGCCAGGGCCACGTGGGCTCCCCGCTCGGCCAGCAGGTCGGCAGCCAGGGCCAGGCGCTCCTTCACCGTGTGGGCCACCGGCTCGTCTCGAATCGATCTCCAACCCTCCTCGCCCGGCAGCTGCCAGTCGGTGGTGTCCCACACGCCACCCACCATCAGCGCCACCTGGGCTCCCGCCGCCTCCACCGTGGAGGCCCAGCTCTGCGCCCAGTCGAGGCAGTAGTCGTCGGGCGGGTCCACCAGGGCCTGCCCGGTGAGGGGGTCGATGCCGTGCACCCTGGCTCCCTCTGTCAGCAACCCGCACCCCAGCCTCGCCGAGCCGGCCACCGACCGGAGGTTGGGCGTGGAGGGGGTCCAATCGTGGGCGGCGGCCCCCAGCACGGCGGCGGTCGACCCGCCGAAGAGGCCCACGGCGGCGCCCGGAGCCTCGGGGTGCTCGCTGGTGTTGGCCCTTGCCTCGGCAACCCGAAGGTCGAAGCCCTCCGGCCCGGTGTGGACGTGCGATGGGATCAGCACGGCGAAGGCCACCAGGATCGCCGTGACCGAGGCGATGCCGATGGCGCCGGCCGAGGGCACCACGCCGCTGGCCGAACCGGTGGCCACCGGGCGCCGCTGCATCAGGGGCTTCTCGAAGACGTGGTGCACCACAGCGCCCAGCGCGATCGACACGGCCAGCTGCAGGCCCACCAGGGCAGCGCCGTCGATCCCCACCCGCTCTGGGGTCATCAGCAGGAAGATCGGCCAGTGCAGCACGTAGATGGGAAATGCCCACCTGCCGATGCGGGCCAGTGGATCGGCCGAGAGGATCCACTGCACGGGCCCACGCTCGTCGAGGGCGGCCAGCACCACCAGCACAGCCGGCACGGCGAACAGACCCAGGCCCCCCTGGTAGAGCCACGGAAGGTCTCGGTCCATGAACAGCATCACCGCCGCCAGGACGGCCAGCGATCCAGCTCCCAGCCAGCGCAGCGTGGGGCGCGCCCGCTCGGGCACCTTCCCGGCCCAGCCCTGCACGGCGAGCGCCAGGGCGACGCCGGCCAGGAACTCGCCCGCCCTCACGTGGGTTCCGTAGTAGGCGGCGTCGGGGGTGTGGGGGACCACCAGGGGCACCGCCGCCAGGCCGGCTCCCAGAGCGGCCACCACCAGCCAGGCCCTGGCCCTGGTGAGCAGGCCGATGCCCGCCAGCACCACGGGGAGCAACCAGAAGCACTGCTCCTCCAGCGAGAGCGACCAGAAGTGCTGGAAGGGTGACGGGTGCTCGAAGAGCTCGCCGTACGACTGGTCGGCCAGCAAGAAGCGCCAGTTCGAGACGTTGCCGATCACCGACAGGGCGTCACCTCGCAGGTCGTCGCGCGCCGAGCCGCCCATCAGCACCGCTGCCCACATCGCGAACGCCACGCCCAGCAGGCTCACGGGCAGAAGGCGCCGTGCCCGGCGCACCCAGAACTTCCTGAAGGCTCCGTCGGGGTGCTTGCGCCGGATCGACAGGAGCGATGCCGTGGCCAGGTAGCCCGACAGCACGAAGAAGATGGTCATGCGGGCGAACCCGCCCTTCACCCAGCCCACCTGGGCGTGCCAGGCGAGCATCCCGAGCAGAGCGAAGCCCCGCAGGCCATCGATGGCGGCAACCCGGCGCCCAGGCGCCCGGGGAGGTGACGTGGTGGGCGACGAGGTCGCCAGCGGAGGCGGAGCCGTCAGAGGGGCCGTCACCCCACCGTCACGCACCTCGCTGGTCCCGTCCACCTGCGCTATATCCTCGCTGCGATCAGAGCAGCACGAACCGTCCGTCCTGAACCACCTGCACGGCGGCAGGGTAGACGGCCTCGCGGCCGTCGAAGCTGAGGGGACCGAGCACGGTGTCGATCGTGCCGATCGCCTCCAGGCCCGCTTGCACCCCGCCGCGTGAGGCCTCGCCCGATGCGGCCAGAGCCGCGAGCAGCACCTGGATGCCCGCGTAGCCCTGGGCTGCGAAGGCGTCGGGGTCGTTGCCGTAGCGATCGCGGTATGCCTGCTCGAAGGCCTCGCTGGCCGGGTAGCTCACGTCGATGTTCCACGACGCCGCCACCACGATCCCCTCGGCGGCTGCCCCCGCGGCCGAGAGGACCTCCGGGGCGTTGAACCCGTTGCCGCCCACCTTCGGCTGGGGCAGCTCGAGCTGAGCGGCCCCCAGCAGCAGCTCGGTGGCGGCGGCGCTACGAGCGGCGAAGAACAGCGCATCCGGGTTGGTGCCCTGGGCGCGGCGCAGGGCCGGCACCGCCTGGCCGGTGCCAGGGGCGAAGCCCTCGTCGATGGTGAGGGTCACCCCGTGCCGGGCCGCACCCGACCGGAACGCCTGGGCCGCACCCGTGGCGTAGCCGTCGGTGCTGTCGTAGATCAGGGCTGCCGTGGCGAAACCGTGCTCGGCGCGTGCTGCTGCGATGGCTTGGGGGATCATGGCCTCCTCGCTCAGGCTGATCCTCCACACCATGTCGCCTATGGAGCCGATGTCGAGCGTGGTGTTGGTCACGGCCAGCACCGGCATGCCCGCCTGCTGAGCGACGCGGTCGGCCTCGGCGGCCACCGGCGAGAGCGTGGGGCCCAGCACCGCCACCGCACCCTGGGTGGCCAGCGTGCCCATGGCCGCCACCCCGCCGCCGCCGGTCGAGGTGTCGTCGACGTTGGTCATCCGGAGCGGGAAGCCGGTGTCGGGGCCGAGCAGGTCGAGCGCCAGCTGCTGGCCGTTCAGCTGCCCGGTGCCGTACGGGGCTCCGCTGCCGGTCTGGGAGGCGATGGAGCCCACCAGCACCTGCCCCGCCGGCGCCTGGGTGCTCCCGGTGGGGCTCGAGGTGTCACCAGAGCTGCAGGCAGCGGCCACCAGGGCCACCAGTGCGAGCACTGCCACGGCAAGCTTCGGTCGGTGCGATCCCAACGGAGCTCCTTCAGGGTCGTCGATCAACGCCCAATGTTGGCCCACCCGCATCCGCGCTCCAAGCCCGCGGACCCTTCGAGGCGTTGGGCGAGAGGCGCTACCTGTTCGCTGTGAACCCGAACGTCGCGGGTTCACCGTCGCGGATCTTGGGATCCCAGGCCGGTCCTGCGACGGTGAGGATCGGTGGGTTCCAGCCGGCCTGCCAGGGCGTGGCGACGTTCCAGACGTTGGTGGGCGTTCCGTTGACCGGCGGGTTGGAGAAGTCGATGGCGATCTCCCACGCGACGTCGGTGGTCGAGGTCGTGGAGACCGTGACGAGGGCCTCGTAGCCGCTACCCCAGTCGTTGACGATCTGGATGTCGTAGGTGAAGGTCCCAGGATCGGGATCTGGCGGGTCGGGGTCGTCGGGCCGGTTGGCGCAGAATCCCCACGGAGCCACGACGCCGTCCTGGATGATGCTGTTCCACCCGACACCGCTGGCAGTCAGGACGGGGGCGTCGAACGACCACACGGCGTTCCAGACCTGGTCGGGCACGCCGTTCATCGGCGCTGTCGAGAAGTCGAGGGCGACCTCCCAGGTGATGGGGATCTCCGAGTCGGTCGACACGGTCACGTTGGCGCAGTACTGGTGGCCGACGTCGTCGTAGATCTCGACCTCCACCACGACGTCGCCAGGAGGTGGGTCGTCGGGCCGGTTGGCGCAGAAGCCCCACACCACGGGATGCCCGAGGCTCACGAACCCTTGCTGACCGAAGCCGGTGACGAGGGCCGACAGCGTGAGCTCGTCGTAGTCGAGCGTGATGTCCCACCACACCTCGTAGGGCTCGCCGTTGATCGGGTAGGTGGAGAGGTCGATGGTGGTCACCAGCGGGATCGGATCGGACGAGGTCGTGGAGCTGGTGACGTTTGCGCAGTAGCTGTGGCCGAGGTCGTCGTAGCGCTCGATGTGGTTCTGGATGTCGTCGCCCACGGGCACCGTCGGGATGCCCCAGCCGTCTATCGCGAGCGCTATGCCGTCGTAGTCCGCCAGACCCACAGGGGGGCTGAACGTCACCACGAAGCTGCCGCCGGCCGCAGTGGCCGTGCCGGCTGCCAGCTGGTCGCCGCCGTCGTCCATCACGACGATCTGCGCCTCCAGGCCAGCGCAGGCGGGCGCCACGTCGGAGAGCTCGACGTGGTCGTAGACGAGGGGATCCTCGTCCGAGATGACGGGCATGGCGCTGATCACGTCGTCGCAGCGATCGCCGGGGATCACCTGCGCCATCAGGTCGTCGGCCTCGACGGTCAACGAGGCAGCCGACACGGAGATGAGAGACGCCACCACCACCAACGGGATGACGCTGCCGATCAGCGCCCTGCGCGTCCGCCACGGGAACCCCAGGTGCCACCAGGGCCGCGCTCGGCCCGGGCCCTTGCGGGGAGCCCCCGCGGCGGCCAGGCCGACGGGTTCGAGAGCCCTGTCGGACCTCTCGGCCTCTTCCTGCGCCGCCGCCGGGGCAGGTTCGGCTGCGTCGCCGGAGTCGTCGAGGGTGGGGGCCGGGTCTTGGGCCTCGTCCGTCAGGTCGGGGTCGGCATCGGCGTCCGGGCTCGGCTCGGCACCGCCGTTCCCGTCGCCCCTGCGGGGCCAGAGGATCAACACGGCGGCCATGCCTGCCAGCACCGCGTAGAACAGCGGGTTCCGGAAGATGTCGAGGACCTTCACCGCACCTGGTACGTGGAACATCGCCACGCCCACGATCTGCTCGTTCGTGGGCTTCCAAGAATCCGGGTTGGGGTTGTTGTCGCCCTGCATCACCCAACCCTCTGGGCCACCTCCGATGATCCGGTGGATGACGAGCGGGGCGTTCGGGCTCTTCAGCTCGGGGTCGAAGGCGACCACGTCGCCGACCTTCGGGTCGCCCTTGCGGAGCACGACGATGTCGCCGATCTCATAGGTGGGCTCCATCGAGTGGCCCCCCACGATGACGAACGTGGAGGAGCCGCCGAACCGCGCCGGCCACATGAAGACCAGGAAGGCGATCGTCAGAAGGAGGAAGGTCGCATCGAGAACCCGACGGACCCAACGACGCCCCCGTCTCTTGGTTGGCTCGGCCATCAGGTCCTGCGGTTCGATGCTGTGCCGGATCAGATCCGGCGGGTTGACGGTTGACCGGCTGGATGGCGGTCGTCCAGCCTCAGCCTCCGAAGAAGTTGGAGGCTGTGATCACGACGCCGACCTTCTCGACAGCCTCGGCCGACACGCCGAAGCCGAGAGGCGGCTCCTGGATGACGACCAGCTCCTTGCTGGCGCCGGTGATCTCTATCGGCGGAGGAGGACCACCGATTATGAGGGCTTCTGGAATGGCACTACCGATCTGGACGCCGTTCTCGTCTATGAGTCCGGCAGAGACGTACTGCCCGATGCAATCGTTGGAGATGTCGCTGACGGTTATCTTCATCACGGCGAAGCCGGGCCCACCCGGAACAAGTGGGTCGTAGACCACCTCGGTGAAGGCGACATCCACGTGGTCGTCGCAAGACGCCACGAGACCGACGCCTGAGCCGAGGTCGTCGGCGTCGACGTCGAGCTGAGCGGCGGCGGCCGAAGCGAGAACACCCGCCAGAGCCAAGAAGCCGATCGTCAAACCAACGCGGAGTCGGGACATTTCTGCTCGTTCCCTCAGCGAACAGCGCCCGCCGGCCTCAGCCGACCGACGGGCGCTGTCCCCGTTCGGATCCCCTAGGCCCCTGGACCGGTGATGACGACGGCCGTCTTCACCACGTCGGCAGCGTCGATGTCGCCGGCCGAGACGTCGATGTCGACGTAGTTGTTGGTCACATCGGTGCCGTCGATCGGGTCACTGGTTGCGGTGTAGATCGTCTGGTCGACCGGGCCGACGAACGTCACAGACGCAATCTGGTCCAGGCAGTTGTCGAATGCGTCGGCGTCGAGGCCCTCAAGGCGCACGCTCATGATCTGGGCGGCACCGTTGGCACCGAGTGTGTCGTTGTAGACGAACGAGGTGTACTCGACGTTGACGCCGTTCGGGTCGGCGACGCAGGACTCCACGTCCGCTACACCGGCACCGAGGTCGTCCGAGGTCACGTTGAGCTGAGCGGCGGAGGCGGCGACGAGTCCGGCAACTCCGAGTCCCGCCAGTACCGCAAGGATGCGTGTGCGCGTCATGGATGTTTCCCTTTTCTCTTGAAGGTGAATACCCCGGTTAGTACGGTGGCCGTTCGGGGCCCAGCCACGTGCCTTTTGCCCCATGGCAACGGCTCGAAGGGTAATTGCGTAGACGTTCTGGCCTAGGGGTCGGGGCCCTCCAATCACCCTCTCGGGGCGGGCATTCACCCTTTGTCACCCTCGGGTGATATCTGGCCCTCGGGTCACCCCGTGACGACCGTCACCTCCGCTCCGAAGATTCCCCCGGTCGGACGCCCCGGAAGTAGGCTCAAGGGTTGGTGTGAGCCCGGGTGCTCGACGCCCCCACAAGCCGTCTTCCCCGAGGTTGCCAGCTATGCCAGAACAGGACGCCGAGCTAGACCTCCGCCATCTGCTCGGGGTCCTGAGGCGCAGGGTGTGGGTGATCGTTGCCCTCACGCTGGTGGGCGCCCTGGTCGGCTACGCCTGGTCGGCGCGCCAGACCGATCAGTACGCCGCCACGGCCCAGGTGCAGGTGCGCGACCCCAACGCCGCCCTCATCGGCCTCGGCAACGCCCCCTCCAACGCCAGCAACGACCGCGAGATCAACACCCAGCTCGAGTTCGTGAAGTCCACCGAGGTGAGCGATGCCGCAAAGGCACGCCTCGGCGACACGGCCGCTCCGGTGCAGAGCGTGTCGGCCACCAACATCACCGGCACCGACCTCATGGACATCCGGGTGGTCAGCAGCTCGCCAGAGGTGGCCGAGCGTGCGGCCAACGCCTATGCCGACGCCTACGTGGAGCGGCGCAAGGCCCAGCTCGCCAGCGTGCTGGAGGAGCAGGCCACCAGCCGCCGTGAGCGGGCCACCCAGATAGAGCGCGAGATCGCCGCCATCGACGAGCGCCTCGCGGCCACCGGCCTGTCCACCACCGAGCGAGACACCCTTGTGGCCGACCGCGAGTCGCTGCGGTCCCAGCGCACGGAGCTGCTCAACACCGCCCAGGAGTTCGAGGTCACCGCCGCCACCAAGGCCGCCGGCGTGCAGGTGGTGGAGCCGGCCACCAGGCCCTCCAGCCCGTTCGCCCCGACGCCCACCCGCAGCGGGGCGCTGGGAGCCGTCCTCGGGCTTCTGCTGGGCATCGGGCTGGTGTTCCTGCTCGAGCGCCTCGACGACCGGGTGGGGGCCCCCGACATGGTCGAGGCCCTCACCGGGGTGCCCGTCCTGGGTGTGCTGCCCGTGGTGGGTCGCCGCCGCCGCTGGGGTCGCCACAAGCTCCCCCACGACGAGCGCTCGCTGGTGCCGCTCGACTCACCGAGCGCCGAGGCCTACCGCACCCTGCAGACGAGCATCCGCTTCTCCAGCCTGGGCAAGGCCAAGCAGACCCTCCTCGTGACCAGCACGGTGAGCGGCGAGGGCAAGAGCACCTGCACCGCCAACCTGGCAGCCATGCTCGCCGACAGCGGCATGCGGGTGGTGGTCATCTCGGCGGACCTCCGCAAGCCCATGGTCTCTTCGATCTTCGGGGTGCCCGACACGACCGCCGGGCTCACCTCGGTGCTGCTGGGCGACGCCAACCTGGCCGACGTGCTCGTGCCGGTGTCGCTGGCCAACGGCAAGCAGGTCTACGTGCTGCCCTCCGGTCCGATCCCGCACAACCCCACCGAGCTGCTCGGCTCCAAGGCGTTCGGCTCGATGATCACCGAGATCGAAGAGGCCGGGGCCGACTTCGTCCTCGTCGACTGCGCCCCGGTGCTCCCGGTGAGCGACCCGCTGGCGGCGGCGCAGCACGTGGACGGCGTGCTCATGTTGAGCGTGGTGGGCGAGTCGAAGCGCCACAACCTCGTGGAGGCCCTGGCCCGGTTGCGCCAGGTGGAGGCCGACGTGGTGGGCATCATCCTCAACGGCATGCCCTCGAAGGGCGCCGGCTACGCCTACTACTACCGCTACGGATACGGCGGCTACGGTCAGACCGCCCCGCCTCCCGGTCAGGGCCAGAGCCCGCTTCCCAGCGCTCGCGTGGCTCCGCCCCCCAACGGTGCGGGCACTCCCGCCCCGTCCGGCTCGGCCGGCGGCACCGGCAACGGTGCGGTGGGCCCCATGCCCACGCATCCCCCGGCACCTCCCGCCGAGCCCGAGCGCTCCTGACCGATCTCCGGCCTCGCTCTCGTCGGGTCCTGGGCCCGGTCAGGGCTCGAAGCGCACGGCGAAGCGCTCGTCGGTGCCGATCGGGTGCGAGGCGGTGGCAGCGCCCGAGCCGTCCACCGCCATGCCCGGGCCCCTCGCCCCTGACACGTGCCAGTCGCCCGTGGAGGGCTGCACCACCACCGAGAGCTGGTCGTCGTTCACCATGGGCTGGTTGAGCACCGACAGCCGGTAGTCGGCACCCATGTCGAGCACCCCCCGCAGGCGCAGCTCGAGGGTGGCAGTGGATCCGGGCGCCACGGTGACCAGCCTCGAGTAGGTGTTGGCCCCCAGCTCGCTCTGCACCTCTATGCCCACCGGGGCGCCGTCGAGCGTGGCGCTCTCGAAGCCCAGAGGCGAGTAGAGCGACAGGTACATGGTGTTCGTGCCGGGCGGCTCGTCGCGGATGTTGCCGATGACGTAGCGGGGCAGGCCCCCCGGTGGGGCGTCGTTGCGCAGCTCGATGGTGACGGTTGCCTCCACCAGGCCGGTGCCGGGGTCGTAGCGGGCGTCGTAGCCAAGAGAGCGGTGCAGGAACCAGTCGAGCTTGTTGGCGCCCGAGTTGGCCGTGCGCAGCGACACGAAGTCGCCCGCCAGGTCGGCCGGGGTGGCGAAGCGCCCGGCCATCCCGAGGCGCTCGAACAGGGCCTGCTCGGCGGGGTCGAACGAGTGGAACAGCAGCCGGCTCTGGTCGGTCACGGGGCCCAGCGCCCTGCCGAGCTCGGCGGGGCCGGGGAGCGAGGTGCTGAGCAGGGCCCGGAACATGGCAGAGGAAGCCGCGGTGAGCACGTCCCGGCGCTCCTGGTTGTCGTCGGCGTAGCCCAGGTACTGCTCGTGCAGCAGGTAGCGGGCTGCGTTCTGCGCCGTGAGCGGCTCGCTCAGCCCCTCCACCTCCATGGGCCCGGTCACCTCGAGCATCGCCGCCACGGCGTAGGGGTCGATCACCATCACCCCGTCTATGTGCTCGCCGGTGCTCTGCTCGTAGAGCGCCCTGGTCACCTCGGCGTTGCTGGGGAGGTCGGGAGCGGCCGTGGTGTTCTGGAAGTAGCGGTCGAGGCTGTAGCGCCCGTGGCGGGCCTCGAACTCGGGGAACTGCGCCAGGGTGCGCTCGCCCTGGCCGGCTCGCAGCTGGCCGGTGCTGGTGCTCGGCTCGAAGCTCACGGCGCCGTCCTTGGCGGTGAGGATGCCGTAGGTGCCGGCGAAGCCGCCGAGGAAGCGGGTCTCCGACGGGGTGGTGAACAGCACCAGGTAGCGGCGCTCGCCGTGGGCCCCCAGCAACCCGGGGGCCACCGCCAGGGCCTCCTCGGCCAGCTCGGCCTCGGGCAGGGTCTCGTCCACCTCGGCGGCCATCTCCTCGAGGGGGTCGGCCACCGGAGGCACCAACCACCACGAGCGGGCATCGGCGAGCAGGTCACGAGCGTGGCGCAGGGCCTCGGCCGTGGCCGCCACCGGGGCCTGCATGGCCCGCACCGAGGCGAGGTCGACGTGGCCGCCGCTGGGCTGCAGCTCGCGGTAGGGGGCCTCGGCGGCTGCGACCGAGGCGCTGGAGGCGATCTCGCTGCCGGCCTCGGCCCCGGCGTGGAGGGCTTGTGCGTGGGGGCCCACCACCGGCAGCAGCCTGGCTGGCCACGCCCACGGAGCGTCCAGTTGGTCGAGCGCCGCCCCGAACCGGCGGGCCGAGCTGTCGAGCAGCCCGGCGGCCTGCTCCTGCTCGCCGTCGCGCAGGGCATCGAGCCCCTCGCGGGCGCTTTTCGCACCGGCGCGCAGGTCGGGTTCGGCCACGAAGGCCGCCACGCCGAACCCCACGACGATCGCGAGCGCCACCCCCGCGCCGACCTCGGCGGCCCTTCGGGTGCGGCGCCTCACGCTGCGCGGGCTCAGCATGTACGCCGACCAGAGCAGCGGGCACACCGCCACCGCCACCACGATGGCCGTGAGGCCGTCGAAGCCGACCTCGGGCAGGCGGAGCATGGTGACGCTCACCAGTGCACCGCTGATGGCACCCAGCAATCGACTGCGGTGCGACGACGCCACGCCCGCTATGGCGACGCCCAGCCCCGCGAGAGCGGCGAGCGCCCAGAGCGAGCCGACCCCGCCGAGGGTGATGATCCCGGCGAACCAGATGAGAGGCATGCGCCTCGAGCGGGAGGCTGCGAAGGTGACCACGGCGGCCAGGGCGGCGCACCACAGGGCATCCACCAGCCGCAGACCCGTGGGAGCCGAAGACGAGAGGGCGGCGATCAACGCAGCGGCTGCCGCGAGGCCGCGGATCACCCACAGCTCGGCGGGGCTCAGCGACCGCCTGCGCCGCACGGGCGACGAGGGCGCCTCCCCGGGGGGGTCAGGGAGAATCATCGATGGCGGACGTTACCGGGGCCGGACGCGAATCAGGGGCCGCCCTGGAGCGACCCCTGATTGCAGGATGCCGACTGGCTCAGGCGCTCGGACGAACCTTGCGGGTGCGCTTGCGTGCCACGATGGCGAAGAGGCCACCGGCGAGCACGAGGAGCGCGCCCACACGGAGCAGTGCCGTGTAGTCCGAACCAGTGCGGGGGAGGGTGCCCGTTCCGGGCGTGATGGGAGTGACTCCTGGCTCCACGACCGTGAGGGTGGTGCTGACGACCAGCTCCTCACCATCGGGAGCGAGGCAGCGCCCCGTCACCGTGTAGGTGCCGGGCGCAAGATCGCTGGGGACCGTGAAGGGGATCTCGGCGACGCCCTCTGCGTTGGCGACGGCGGAGCCGATGACCTCGACGCCTTCGATCTCGAAGGTGGCCTCTGCGCCGGGGGCGCAACCGGTCAGCACGACCTCGTCGGAGTCTCCGGGGTTCACCACCGGGGAGATGAGGGTGATCGTGCCGCTCGGGGGGTACTGAGCGTGGGCTGCTGGTGCGAGGACCATCAGTGCCATCACGCCGGCGAACGCCGCGATCAGCGCTCGGAGGGTTCGGGTGGTTCGCATGCTGATCTCCTCGGACTCAAGGTCAAGCAGCCCCAATGCTGTTCGACCGGAAGATTCTTACTCACGGGGGCTCTCACTGTCGAGCTTTACGTCTACTACGAGGGTCACCCCCTCGCCAGATCTCGTCACCCGGGGTGACACATGTCATCAAAACCCCTGGCCGGACCCAACAACACCTCCCTCCAGAGCACGTCTCTACCCATCATCGCCCAGCCAAACCAAAGCTCTCCCAGCGACCTGTGGGAGCCACGATGCCCAAGCGGATCCAGCGAGCCATCGCTCGACTCCCTGTGGAGGGTCAGGGGGTGGGTGCTGCCAGCGCCTCGTTGAGGGCTCGGGTGAACACCTCCACGTCTTGGGCTCCGCCCACGGCGAGCTTGCGGTCGAACACGAAGAAGGGCACCCCGGTCACGCCGAGCTCCGTGGCCTCGGCCTCGTCGGCTCGCACGGCGTCTGCGTGTGCGTCGCTGCCCAGCACCTCCAGTGCAGCTTCGCGGGCGATGCCCGCCTCCACCGCCAGATCGGCGAGCACCTCGTGGTCGGACACCACGGCTCCCCGGGTGAAGTAGGCGGAGAACAGCGCCTCCTCCATCTCGTCCTGCCTCCCGGTGGTTCCGGCGAGCTGGATCAGGCGGTGGGCGTCGAAGCTGTTGACGGGCCGGGTCAGGTCGAGTCGGTAGGCGAGGCCCTCGGCGGCGGCCACCCGGGTGACGCGCTCTTGCATGGCCGCCACCTGCTCGGGCCCGGCGCCGTACTTGCGGGCGAGCATCTCGTCGGTGGTCTCGGTGGGAACCTCGGGTGCGGAGGGGTTCAGCTCGTAGCTGCGCCAGCGCACGGCCACGTCTCGGCTGGCGGGGAACGCTCGAAGAGCAGCCTCGATCCGCCTCTTGCCGATGTAGCACCACGGGCAGACCACGTCGGACCAGATCTCAACGAGCATGCCCAGCCCAACAGCGGCCGACGCCAGAACCTTCCGTTCCCGGCTTCCCTCCGTTCAGCAAGTCCTCGTGACCTGGTCAAACGTCCGTGGTGAGAGTAGAGAGAGCGACGTGAGCGGCGAGGTGGTCGAACCCGAACTGGCCACAGGTCGTGTGGGTGGAGGAACGCGGAGCAGGCACGCGGTGGACGTGCTGCTGTCGGAGTTCCGGCAGCGGGTGCTGGCCGACCCCGGCAAGGCGGCAGTGGTGGAGGGCGACCGCACCCTCACATACGGCCAGCTCGATGCGATGTCGTCGTCGATCGCCAACGGCCTCCTGGCTGGCCCGCCCACGGCGCAGCCGGTGGTGGCCGTGGTGTCGTGGCTGGGGCTGGAGGGCATCGCCGTCCACCAGGCGGTGCTGAAGGCGGGCATGGTGATAGCCCCGCTCGACCCCCGCGAGCCCGACGAGGTGCTGCTGGCCAACGCCGAGAAGTTGGGCGCCCGCATGGTGCTGCTCGACCGGCAGCGGGCAGCGGGGCTCAGCCCTGCTGGCCCACGTTCGGCGGTGTCCACCCCCGACCAGCTGGATTCGGGCACCACCACCGCTCCCCAGGTTCAGTTCGACCCCGCCCGGCCGATCTTGCTCGGGGCCACCTCGGGTTCCACCGGGAAGTCGAGATCGGTCGTGTTCCCGCAGTCGATCATCGACGTGATGAACGAGATGCGCCTGGTCCACAGCCCGCACGAGCGGGTTGGGGTGATGCTCCCTCCCATGTTCGTGGCCGCCAACGGCCCCATCACCTCGTCTTGGCGGTCTGGCGCCACCGCCTACTGCTACGACCTCAGCTCCCAGCCGCTGGAGGAGCTGCCGGGGTGGATGGAGCGCCTGGAGCTCACCGCCTTCGCCCTCACCCCCTCGTTGGTGCGCATGGTGTTCGACCCCTGGTTGGAGCAGGCCCGCCCCCTTCCCCACGTCAGCCGGGTGACCCTCACGGGCGAGACCCTCACGGGAAGCGACGTGGGGGTGCTGCGCAAGCTGTTCCCCAACGCCACGTTCCTCAACGTCTACGGGTCGGCCGACGCCGCCCTGGTGAGCCGGTTCGAGATACCGCCCAGCCTCGAGGTGCCGGACGGCCCGGTTTCGGTGGGCAAGCCCCTGCGCCCGGTGGAGATCCTCGACGAAGAGGGCGAGGCGGCAACCCAGGGCGAGGTGGGGATCATCAACGTGGTGGGCGACTGGCTGCCCATGCCCTTGGAGCTCGACGCCCCGCTCGACCTGGCCAGCCTCGACCTCGACCGGGTGCGGAAGGCCCCCACGGGAGATCTGGGAAGGATCGCCCCCGACGGCACCCTGGAGCTGCTGGGCAGGGCCGACCACCGTGTGAAGGTGCGTGGGCAGATGGTGGACCCCAGCAGGGTGGAGGCCGCGCTGGTGGGCCTGGCCGACGTGCAGGACGCCGTGGTGAGCGCCGTGCCCCGAGAAGGCACCAACACGCTGGTCGCGCACGTGGTGCCCTCGGGCGACTCAGCGCCACGGGCGAGGGACCTGAGGCGGGCGCTCAGGCCCAGCCTCCCTTCGTTCATGGTGCCCTCCACCTTCCTGGTGGTGGCCGAGCTGCCACGGCTGTCCAGCGGCAAGGCCGACAGGACCCTGCTGCGCGAGGTGGCGGCCAAGGCAGCACCCGAGCCGGTCCCCTCGTCGCCACCGGTGGGGGAGGTGGAGGAGAAGCTCGCCGGGATCTTCGCCAAGGTGCTCGACCTCGACTCGGTGGGCCGCGACGACGACTTCTTCGACCTGGGCGGCGATTCCATCTCGGCGGTGGAGCTGATCACCTCGGTGGAGAGCTCGTTCGGCAAGCTGCTCGAGGTGTCGGCCGTGGTCGATGGGCCGACGGTGGCCGAGCTGGCCAGGAAGCTGGCCGAGCGAGGCGGTACCGAGCACGGCCTCCGCACTGCGCGCGCCGGCTTGCGGCTGGACCTGCGGCCGTGGCGTGACGAGGGTCGGCGGATCGTGGCTCTGCAGCGGGAGGGCTCCCGCGTTCCCATCTACGTGGTGCCCGGAGGCGGCAACAACCTCTTCCACCTGCAACCCCTGGCTGGTGCGCTCACCGACAGGCCCACCTATGAGCTGGTTCCCAAGGGCGTCGACTCACGCACCTGGCCCAACTACTCGGTGGAGTCGGCGGCTCGCCGGTACATGGAGGCCTTAGAGGAGGTGGAGGACCCCTTCATCGTCGCCGGCTACTCGGTGGGAGCCCTCGTCGCCTGGGAGATGGCTCGCGAGCTCACGGCACGCGGCCGCCCGCCCGCTCGCCTGTTGCTGCTCGACGGCTCGGGCTTCGAGCCCCGTGCCAGCTTCCGCGCCCGCATGGGCTCGATGGTGGAGCGGTTCGCCTCGGCAGCGCGAGATCTCGCGGGCGGCGGCGGGGAGACCCCGTCGGCCCGACGCGCCCCGGGGACAGCTTCGAGAGCTGAGGCCGGACCCCGAGCGGGGGGGGCCCGCTGCGGTGCCGCTGCTCACCAAGGGGCTCCGTGTTGCGGCCCGCGAGGGGCGCCGCACCGCCAGGATGTGGGTTCCCCCGTTGACGGCCGGAGTGCTTCCCAGGGGTCTCGACCACGACGGCAAGCTCTTCATGGCCGTCAGCTCGTACGCAGCACGCCGCTACCGTCCCCAGCCCTACGGTGGCCCCACCGTGGTCGTGGAGTCGAAGGTTCGCCTGGAGAAGCGACCCTTCGAGCTGGCAGCCGTTCGAGCACTGCTACGGGGTGAGGTGACCGAGCTGGTCGTGCCGGGTTTCCACGGCGAGATCCTTCGGCCCCCGCATGTCCACACCCTCGCCGCCCAGCTCGACGAGCTGCTGCCACGCGCTTGACCCAGCCCAGCTCACCGGCTCAGCGCCACGGTCTACGAGCCCCCGGCTGATCTTCTTGCCTAGAGCAGCGGCATAGCGCCCTTCCCAACTGGATTGCCGCCAGAGGTCACGATGCGCGCTGGTTACGTCACGGCAGGATTGGTCCGGACTACTCGCAGGCGGTGCCGTCGCCGTCTCGGTCGAGGTCGTACACGTCGGGGCCCACAACTCTGAAGGGCCCCCGGGCATACGCGGGACCGTTGCCCGAACCACCTGCGCAGTCCACATCGGAAGCGATGGGTACGCACACGCCCGCGTAGCTCGGATGGCAGTCGTCGGCCGGCTCGGGGCCGACCGCCGGAGGTTCCGGAGCGGGGATCTCCACCGGAGCCGGCTGGGGGGCTCGTGTCGGCGCGGGCGGGGTCGTCGGCCGGGGAGCCACCGTGGTGGAGGTCGTAGACGTCGAGGTGGTGGACGTCGTCGTCGATGACGTGGTGGAGGTGGAAGAGCTGGTGGTCGGCTCAACCTCCAGATGTTCGCTCTGGTCTTGCGAGGCTGTCTCGTCGTCGGAGCTGAGGCCTGCTGCGATCCCCACCCCCGCCAACGTCACAGCCAACAGCGCGACCACGATGATCCAGACCGTGGCACTCGACGAGCCCGAAGCACCGCTCGGGCCGGGGCTGGGAGGCGAAGGTGGTGGGGGAGGCGGCGGGCCCGTGGATGAAGCGTCCGACCCCGAAGAGCTCGGCGGCAGTGGACCCCCTCCAGGAGGTGGCGGCAGATGTTCCACGAGTATCCCCCTCGTCGCTTGCAGAGAAAGCTAGTGGAAGGTTCTGGTGCCTCGAAGGGCCACATCCGCACCGACGGTCGTCACCCGGGTGACGGTGGGATTAGGGCAACGTGGACGCGACGGGAGCGGGGCCACGTCACCTGGGTGACGTTTGAACCGTTTATCAAGCTGCTGCTGCACCCGAGAAGGACCGACGTGGCTATTCAGGACTGATCGTCGTTTGACGCCTACGCTGGCTCCGCAAGGGGGTCCGCGTGGAGTTTGTGTTGGGGCTCGTGCTGGGGGCGTTCCTCGGCGTCGTCTTCACCGTGGTCTTCCAGGCGCCCCTGGAGCGGTTGTATGCCCAAATTCGTTCTCGTGTTCGACGTCTGAGTAGGCCGACCCGGGTTCTCGGAACCGACTTCGAGGAGATCGGGTTCAAGCAGCTCTTGGTCTGGTCGGCGGCTCGCCCACTCGTTCCTGCTCTGCACTCGGTGACGCTTGATCAAAGAACGGCGGAGTTCTCCCAGAGCTGGTTCCCGGAGCACGTGTGGGCCGAGGAGCGTGAGCGAGCTCGTTCCACCATCTCGGGCGAGGTGTCGTGCATCACCTCGTACACGGTCGACCACGGAGAGGCTGGCGTTGAGTCAAACCGCTTCGATGTTGTAGTGCGGCCCAGCTACTACGCCGACGGCGTGGCCGTTCAACGGCTCCTCTCCGATACCGACCGGCCCTGGTGGGGAGACGTCGTGCGGCTGTTCGACCGGGCAGGTCCGGCCGAAGCATTGAAGAAGTGTCCCTCGCAGTCGTTCTTTGTCGTTCTGACTGTGACCACGACCGACAGGCAATGCCTGGCGGTGCGGCGAGCGTCTGGTGGCGTGGCAACTGCCGGCGGTCTCTGGAGTCTGGGGGCGTGCGAGACCATGGGCCCCATACCCAGTCAACCTGGCACCCAACCCGAATCCTTCTTCCAACTCGCCGAGCGAGCAGCTTTTGAAGAGCTCGGTCTCGAACGTCGCCAGTACGGCCACATCTGGTTCACGTGGTTCGGTCTGGCTCGATGGGATGGCCTGTTCACCATTGCCCACATCGGGTGCCATCTGTCTGCCAAGGAGCTAGAGGCCAAGATCGTCGGATCGATGGGCTGTTACGAAGTCGACGGCATTCGATGGATAGAGGTCCACTCGCCAGAGCTCAAGCAGCTTGCTGTGCCGGCCCTATTGGACGGGTGGGTCCCCTTCGCCTCCCTGTGGAGTTGCCAGGGTCTCGTGGACACCTGATTCTGGGGGAGACCCTGGAGGAAGGAGGCCCGGATGGGTCGTCCAGCGAAGTACCCCGCCGAGTTCCGTCGTGAAGCCATTGCCCTAGTGAAGAGTTCGGGTCGCCCGGTGGCGGAGGTGGCCCGGTCGCTCGAGATCGCCGAGGGCACCTTGTGGAACTGGGTGAAGCTCGATCGAGAAGCCGCAGAGCGCTCAGCTGACCCTGACGCGTTGTCGGAGTCAGAGCGTGACGAGTTGAAGCGGCTGCGGCGCAAGACGGCTCAGCAGGAGATCGACTTGGAGATCCTGCGCAAGGCAGCCGCCTATTTCGCGCGGGAGACGAACCGGTGATCGGCTTCCGGTTCGTTGACGATCACCAAGCCGACTACCGGGTCACCGATCTGTGCCGCGTGGCCGGGGTGTCGCGGTCGAGCTACTACGCCTGGCGCTCCCGGCCGCTGTCGGCCCGGGCGGTCGCTGACGGCGAGCTGCTCGAGTCGATCCGCGAGATCCACCTGAACTCACGCGGGACCTACGGGGCACCTCGGATCCGAGGCCAGCTCCGCCGCAAAGGCCACCACGTGAGCCGTCATCGGGTGGCCCGCCTGATGCGGGCTGACGGCCTGGTCGGGGCCCACGGCCGTCGCAAGTGGCGCAAGGGCCGCCACCCCGCCATGGTCCCGGCACCGGACCTGTTGCAGCGCGACTTCACCGCCGAGCGCTCCGATCTGCGTTGGGTCGCCGACATCA
>CAZHBH010000006.1:0-52758 GCA_964530525.1 uncultured Rhabdothermincola sp.
GGAGCGGCGCTCGCAGATGGCCGGCACCCTGTCGGGGGGCGAGCAGCAGATGCTGGCCCTGGCCCGCGCCATGGCCACCGAGCCAGCGCTCCTGCTGCTCGACGAGCTGTCGATGGGGCTCGCCCCCATGATCGTCGAGGAGCTGTACGGAATCGTCGGCCAGATCGCCAAGGAAGGCGTCTCGATCCTGGTCGTCGAGCAGTTCGCCCGCACGGTGCTGGAGGTCGCAGACCTCGCGGCGATCATGCTGAGCGGCCGCATCACCCGTGTGGGGGACCCCCTCGAGCTGGAGGAGGAGCTCTCCGCCGCCTACCTGGGAGGGTAGGGGTGCGACAGCCGACGGACATGACGCAAGCACACCAAGAAGGACTATCGGCCCACGTCAAGAGTGGATGTGAGTGATGGAGAGCAACGAGCAGCGCATAGAGGAGTTCAAGAAGGAGGTCGCCGAGCTCAAGCTCCGGACGCCCGACGATGGCGGGGAGCGCAACTGGCTTCTGGCGGGGATCATCCTGCCGGTGCTGGGAGTCGTCGCCATCATCGTGGGGTACCTCGGGGCATCGGGTGGAGCGTCCATCGACCAGATCCCGTACCTCATCTCCGGTGGGGTCCTGGGCCTCGGTCTCATCGTCATCGGCGGGGCGCTGTTCGTGCGCTACTCCCTGACCCGCTACATGCGCTTCTGGCTGGTGCGCCTCATCTACGAGGACCGTACGCAGACCGACCGCATCGTCGAGGCGCTCGAGCGCATCGAGAAGGGCGACGGCGGGAAGTAGGACCAGTGACCAGGTGCCCTTCGGTGGGCGCCTGAGAGGCTCGGTACCGTGGCAGCAGTGAGCTGGCCTTCGTCGATCCCCAGGGGTCCGCGCCCCGCCGTCGCCCTCGTCACGGGGGCCGCCAGCGGCATGGGGCGCCTCACCGCCTGGCGCCTCGCCGCAGCGGGCACCGAGGTGGCGGCGCTCGACGTCGACGTGAAGGGCCTCGAGCACACGGCTCGGCGCGTCCCCCAGGTGCACCCGTTCACGTGCGACGTGCGCGACGTCGACGCGGTTGGCCGGGTGGTCGCCGAGGTCGAGGCCCAGATGGGCCCGCTCGACAGGGTGGTGAACGCCGCGGCCATCGCCGTGGCCGGCCCGCTGGCCACGCAGCCCGTGGTCGACATCCACCGGGTCGTGGAGGTGAACTACTTCGGCCTGGTCAACGTGACCAAGGCCGTGTTGCCCGGCTTCCTGGAGCGGCGAGCCGGTGACCTGGTGCAGTTTGGCTCGCTCGCCGGCTGGGTCCCCAGCCCCTACTTCGGGGCCTACTCGGCGGCCAAGGCCGCCGTGGTCTCGTTCACCGAGACCCTGGCGCACGAGATCGCCGGCAGCGGGGTGCGGGTCGTGTGCGTGTGCCCGCCGATGGTCGAGACCCCGATGCTCGATGAGTTCCGCGACCAGGGCCCGCCCGGCTTCGAGAAGATGCCTGGCATCCGCCCCGAAGAGGTGATCGACTCCATCGAGGAGGCACTGGCCTCCGGCGAGCTCTTCACGTTCCCCGGCCGGGGCACCTCGGTGGCCTGGCGCCTGCGGCGCTTCGCTCCCAAGCTCCTGTGGAATCGCATAGATGCGATGGGCCGCAAGGCCGCTGCTTCCTAGTCCTGCCCTGACCCCTCCCCAGGTCCTCTCGCCAGCGCTCTGGGCTCTCCTGAGGCAAGTTCTTGGGAGATTTCTCACGCTTCCCAAGCTCAGGGAGGCGTGGATACAGATGAACCCTGTCAACAGGCATCCATTGTCCAAGTCCTCCTGGGATTCGACAACTCTCTGAACCGGACCGTCTGATTGGCGATGTGCCACAGGGGTTTGGCGGGGACGTCGGACGCCCGAGCCATCCAACTTGTGTTTCGGGTTGATAGGTCAAGGCATGTCGAACGCAAGGAAAAAGCCGTGAGCTACTAGCATGTGACTTAGTTGATGGTTACAGTCTCCCTGTGCTGATCCAAGCCTAGATATCGGGCAAAGGGGGGCTGGCTGTGCCACTGAACATCGATGACCTGCGGTCATTTATTCTTGTGACGAACGAGCGTTCGGTCACCGGTGCTGCCGCGAAGCTCAACGTGACCCAGCAGTCGGTCTCGGAGCGCATCCGCCGTCTGGAGGCCCGCCTCGGCACCCAGCTCTTCGATCGGCGGCCCCACGGCATGCAGCCCTCGCCCGCCGGCTTCCGCTTTCTTCCCTACGCCACCCAGGCCGTCGCCCTGCTCGACCAGGCAGCCGCCGTGATCGGCGACGACGACCTCATCAGGGCCCTGGTGCAGCGCGACGTGGTCAGTGCGGTGCTGCCCCTGCTGGGAGACCTGGTCGGCGACGACCACGTGAAGATCTCCGTCACCGACGACGGCGAGGAGGCGATCGTCGCCTCGCTGCGCGCCGGCGACGCCGACGTGGGCATCGGGGTGTTCAACAACCTTCCCGGGCCTGCACGTGTGGCACCTGGTTCCCGGGGGCGCGGCAAGGCGGCTCGTGGTGCGTCGGTCGGCACCTCTGGCCCTTCCGAGGCCGTGTCTGGGTCCGGGCCGGACAGGTCTGGCTCCGACGGGTCCTCTTCCGGTCGGGCTGGCGTCGCCTCGGCAGAGGTGGCCGTGGTGGCCGAGGGCGTGTTCTCCGACCCGCTCATCTGGGTGGTGCCGCCCGATCACCCGCTCACCCGGCGGAGCCGAGCGCTCTCGGTGACCGAGCTGATGCCCTCGCCGGGCAACGGCTCTGCCTCCCACGGGGTCACAGCCGAGCTGGCAGGCGTCCGCGTGGGGACGCGGTCGTCTCTCGGCGACGAGCTGTCCGACGGCCGGCTCGTGGAGCTGCCCGTCGACCAACCGGGGTGGGTGGTGCCCATCTCCATCGCCTACCGCGCCGGCGAGGTAGACCGCCCGGCGCTCGACGCCGTCCGCAGCGCCCTGCGCAGCACCACCGAGGCTGCCGGCGCCAACGGCGCCGCAAGCTCCTCGCCCTCGTCAGGAGGTCAGACGTGACCCTGCTGGCATCCGGCCCAGCCGACAGATCGAAAGAACAGCAATCCGGATCAACAAGTCAGTAGTCAGTTAGCAAACCAGGGGGGTTCAATGAGTTCATCGTTGGGTAGAGGTGCGCTCGGCGCGACCGCGTCGCCACGCATGAAGAAGTGGCGAGCTGCCACGGTCGCACTTCTGGTGCTGGCCATGGTCGGCTCGCTGCTGGCCCTGGCGGTACCGCCACCTTCGGTGGCCGGCGCCCAGGGCGAGGAGCCCGAAGGGGTCACCACCGAGACGGCCTTCGACATGGACTGCGTCGGCATCGCGATTGGCCAGCGCGTCGGCCAGCAGGAGAGCCTGGGCATGGAGACCACCGCCCCCGCTCAGGTGGAGCCCGATTCCACCTTCACCATCCGCATCTCGCCCCAACAGGGGTTCTTCCCCTACGAGAAGGACAGCGGCACCGCGCTCGGGATCGTGCGCGTCTTCCACCTCCAGAACATCGAGCTGATGTACGCGCTTCCCACCAACGCCTCGTTGGAGTCCGTGGAGATTGTCCCGGGATCCGGCTACGGGATCGAGGGCACGCCCACGGTCTCGATCAACACCACCGACTACAACCCGGGCCGGATCGTGCTCGAGATCCCCAAGATCCCCGGCAACCCGGTGGAGCCCACCCGTGACACCTACTTCCAGTTCCCCGCGATCGACGTGACGGTGCGCGCCACCGGACCTGTGGGCTCCAACATCACCACCCGCGTGGCCGGGACCAACGAAGCGACGGCTGGGTACGTGTTCCAGGCTGCGTCGGCTGCGCTGGCCGACGTCTACTGCTGGCCGCTCGGTGAGGTCCAGGCGCCGGCCATGTCCACGACCGCCATCGGCTCTGGTGGCCAGAGCCTGCCCACCACCACCGAGTTGGCCGTCGATCCGACGATCCTTCCCGGCGGGGGCAAGGCGACCATGACCGCCGCGGTCAACGCACCGTCAGGAGCGGTGAGGTTCAACGACGGAGCGACGATCCTCGGCTACGCCGAGCTGAACGATGCGAGCCAGGCCACCCTCACCACCCAGCTCAACACGGTTGGATCGCGGTCCGTTACCGCCACCTACCTCGGCACGGCGGGATTCGAACCCTCCACCTCTGCCCCTGTCTCGGTGACGGTCACGAACCCGGCGAACCGCGACTCGGTCCAGGTGGCCGTCACGGCCAGCCCGGCGCGGGCGCAGTGGAGCCCGGGCGGGCTCGCCGGCGCCGTCTCCGCCTTCACCACCATCGGTGCCACGGTCTCGGGGCCCGGAGGGGGCGATACGCCGACAGGCCTGGTCCACCTCTACGACAACGGCAACCTGGTCCGCTCCGGCCAGCTGGTGGACGGGGCGATCCAGTTCGCCGAGGTCCCCGTCGGCACGGTGCAGGTGCCCAACGCAGGTCACCTCATGACCGTCGAGTACGTCGGCGACGTCGACTACTTCCCGGGCTCCGGAACGGTCCCGGTGACGGTCAACGAGGACGCCTCGGATCCCGTCGTGGGCCTCTCCACCGACTCCCCTGCCACAGGCAACATCACCCTCAACTCGGCGGCTGCGCCGGTGCCGGGTGGCTCCGTGGTGAACAGCACCTACCGCACGGGCCCCGACGGCGTCCAGAACCTCGCCGGCGTGCTCGTCTTCCCGTCAACGACCTTCGCCACCCCGTCCGGTTCGGTCACCGGTCAGCTCGCCCAGATCGGGACCTCCAGCGGATCCATCGCTCCGTCCGGCGAGGCGAGCCTGTCGACCCAGCTGTTGCTCCAGGTCAGCGCGGCCGACTTCGGCTCAGGGGTTCAGCAGTTCGGATCCACTTGTTGGGTCGGACCGTTCGACGTGGAGCTCTCGGGTGGTCGTGCGGGTACGAGCGGGCCGATGACGCTCGCCGCGGAGGGATTCTCCGTGCCGTTCGCCCAAGCTGGGTCGTGCATCGACCAGGCCGGTTCCTCACGCGCCACGCAGGTGGGCGCCGTGCTTGCCGGAGCGAGCACCGAGATCACCCTGGAGTTCACCCCCACGGCCCAGGAGGTCGCGACGGAAGTCGTGATCACCTCGGTCACCCCAGATGGTGGATCGTCGTTCGGCCAACCGGTGACGGTGAATGCCCGGTACACCCTCGCGGGAGGCGGTGACATCCCCGCCTCGCCGTTCGGTGCCTACCTGCTGAACTTGGAGACCTACTCGAACGGGAACTTCGTGGCCACGACGGGGATGATCGTCAACCACTTCGCAGACGGACCAATCGACATCAGCTTGACCTACCCATCGCAGGCCCTCACCGGGGGAGCTCCGGCCCTCCCGGAAGGCACGACGAGCCTGCAGGTCCAGGTGGTCTCGGGGCCCATAGCGAGGGGTTTGCTGGCGACGTCGTCGCTATCGCCCTCGGTCCCCTACACCGTGCTGCCCGAGCTCCCGAAGACCCCTCCGACCTTGACGATCGACGTCCCGGAGACGGCTGCTGCTGGTGCCACCATGCACTTCCAGATCACGTTGGACCCCGCACCTGACGACAACGAGGCCCCGGCCCCGCTGGAGGGAACGATCGAGGTCTTCGATGACATGAACGGGCTGCCCATCAAGATGAACGGCACCGGCGTCGACAACTTCCAGGACAGGATCTACGTGGAGGCCGACAGCGACGGGCTCTTCGAGATGAAGACGGCACTCGCCCCCGGCGAGCACCAGCTGAGAGCGGTGTTCACGCCCGATTCCGAGCGATCGTCCTGGTGGTGGGGCATGGCCAGCGCCGAGGACGAGGTCACGGTCGTGGGCGAGCAGATCCCCACGACGCTGACCATCGTGAGCGAGACCACGGAGGGCACCGGCAAGGTCCCTCAGGGGAGCTCCCTCACGCTCCGGATCCTCCTCGATCCGGTGTCCGCAGCGCGGCCGGACGAGCCGTTCCGTTCCGGAACCTACTCCGCGTTCACGCCCGACCTCAGCGGCGGGTTCAACTCCGCCGGCGTGCTGGGGGGCAACACCATCATCATGAACATCCCCGTCCCATCTGAGCCAGGCCACTACGAAGCGAGGGTCTTCTTCGACCCATCGTTCCGCAACGCGGTCTCCTCTCCACGGCGGCTCGGCAACCAGGGCTACGCACCGTCGGAGGTCGTCTTCCCGTACGAGGTGGTCGCTGCTCCGGGTACGGGCGGGCCCATGGCGACCAACACCAACATGCGTCAGGTCCAGAGCAGCGGCTCCCACATCCTGGACGTCGCCCAACCCTCCATCCAGACCCAGGGGACTGTCTGGCAGAGGGTGCTCGGTGCAGTCAGCAGGCCGGCCAGGGGCTCGGTCTCGTTCACCGCGCGCAACCTCGCGACCGGTGTGGTCACCGCCCTGGGTTCGAGCAACGTGACTACCGGCGGGAACAACCAGGGCGAGGCGTCGCTCTTCCAGCCCGCCGCCACCACATCGCTGCCCGCTGGCAACTACGAGGTACGGGCTGCCTACACGACGAACAACCCGGCTCTCTACGCGTCGTCGACATCCGATTGGTACGCGGTGCAGGTGGTCGACCCTGCCTCGCCCTTGGGTTCGGAGGTCGAGCTCGATGCACCGGCGACGTCCCAGCTCGGACGCGGAGTCGTGCTCCGGGCGACGGCATCGCCGGCCGGGGCGACGGGCACGATCGAGTTCCTCGATGGTGACACGGTGATCGGCTCGGAGCCGACGGTCGACGGTGTGGCGAGCACCGTGGTGTTCGGTCTCGAGCTGGGCGAGCACGCCATCAGCGCCCGGTTCGTGCCCGCTACGCCTGCCGTGGTGGGCTCCACCTCCGATCCCACCACCCACACCGTGGTCGTCGCGAGCATCGACACCACCACCACGCTTACGGCCAACCCAATAGGCTCTGCGGTCGAAGGTGACGAGGTGACCCTCACGGCGAGCCTCGATCCCTCTGACGCTCCCGGATCCGTGGAGTTCCTGGCAAACGGCGAGGCCCTCGGCACCGCCGAGGTCATCGACGGCGTGGCCACCCTCCTCACCGACGAGATCCCGGTGGGCAACCAAGAGCTCACAGCGGCCTACGGACCGTCCGATCCCGAGTACGGCGAGTCGGTCTCAGAGCCGCTGGCCTACGTCATCGAGGCTCAAGGCGAAGGCCCGATCGGGACCGGCACAGCTCTGGTGGTCAGCCCTGAGGGCTCGGCCGCCCTCGGCTCGGACGTAACCCTCACCGCCACGATCACGCCGGGATCGGCTGTCGGGACGGTCAGCTTCCTCAGTGACGGGGAGGTCGTCGCCGGCCCGGTGCCGGTGACCGACGGCCAGGCCCAAGCGGTCGTCGACCAGCTGGGCGTGGGAACCCACGAGCTGATCGCGGCCTTCGAGCCGACCGACGAGGAGGCCTTCGAGGGTTCCGCGAGCCCGGCGCAGAGCTACGAGATCACCGCAGACTTCGACGATCCCGTCTTCGAGTGTCAGGGCACAGATGACGTCTCTCGTGGGCTGATGGAGACCATCGTGTCTCCGCCGGATGGGATCTTGGAGCTCCCGGTGCAGCTGGTGGCCAGCGTCCCCGAGACGCTCAGCAACGGTGGTTCCGGTGAGGTGAGCTTCACCTGGACGGCAGTCCTCCCGGAGAACCTCGCCAACCTGGCCATCGAGGCCCAGGCTGCCGAGATCTACATGGAGGACATGACCATCGCCATGGTGGCAAGCGGTGGATCAGATGAGGTCTGGGAGTTCCCGACGACCCACACCATCATCGACCCGGCTGCGCCGATCACGCTGGAGACCTCGGGAACGGTCACGGCGAGTGCTGTCGAGGACATCGTCTACGACCTGCGTTCACCGCTGCTCATCACGATCCACGTGCCACCCACGCCGCTGGTGTTCATCGACGTGTACGTGAACCTGAGCTGTGAGGTCCACAACGCCACCCAGGCCATCACCCAGGTCCAGGGCGGTGCAGTCGCCCCAGGCGCACCCACCGGTGTCACCGCTGAGGCAGGGCCTCTCATGGCCCATGTGTCATGGACCCCGCCGGCCGACGACGGTGGCTCTCCCATCACGGGATACGTCGTCACGGCTTCTCCAGGGGGCAAGACCACCCAGACATCGGCTGAGGTGACCCATGTGGACGTGATCGGGCTCGAAGAGGGCCAGAACTACACATTCACCGTTCAGGCAGTGAACGAGGTGGGAGAAGGCGAAGCCTCAGATCCGAGCAACGAGGTGACACCCGGACCAGGGGAGAACTTCTCCGACGTTCAGCCAGATCACCCGTTCTACGCGGAGATCGAATGGCTGGCAGCAACGGGCATCACCACGGGCATGAGCCCAGGGTTCTTCGGAGCAGACCTCAACCTGTCACGCCAGGCGATGGCAGCGTTCCTCTACAGGCTCGAGGGAAGCCCCGATGGAGCAGACCCTGAGTGCACAGAGATGCCGTTCACGGACGTGAGCTTGGACAACGCGTTCTGCGGTGAGATCCAGTGGCTCAAGGACGAAGGCATCACCCAAGGAAACGGTGATGGCACCTTCAACCCCACGGGCAACCTCTCACGCCAGGCGATGAGCGCCTTCCTCTACCGCCTGGCCAACGGTCCAGACACCCCACCGGCGTGCACCACGTCTCCTTACCCAGACGTCCCCACGTCCAACGTGTTCTGCCCGCAGATCACCTGGATGGGAGAGGTGGGCATCACCACCACACCTCCAGGAGACAACTTCCGACCCTCAGACAGCCTGACCCGCCAGGCCATGGCTGCCTTCCTCTACCGCTACACCACGGTGATCCCCACCGAGCTGTAATCGGCAGAGCTGAGACATAGGGCCAGAGGGCCCGAACGACGGAGGCCGGGGCTCACGCCCCGGCCTCCTTGTTGTCACGCCCCATGAGCACACTCTCGTCATGGCAACTGGTCGGGAGCCCCCACGACACGTCTGGTTCACCCTCGAGGCCGCGCTCGAGTTGCTCGCTTCGCTTGAAGACGCCCGGGACGTTCTCGTCTCAACCTGTCACTTGGGCGTGGTCGTGGTGGTCGAGGCACAGATCAGGCGTCTGAGTCGTAAGCTTGATCTCGATGACCCAGGAGGAAGCTGAGATGCCCTCTGAAGTGCTACGAGCCTCCGAGGCGGCCCGCCGCCTCGGGATGCCTACCAAGGAACTTCTCCAGCTCGTCTACGAGCGAAGGATCGGCTACGTGATGATCGAGGGCATCGCCCACTTTCCGACATCGGCGATCCAGGAGTACCGCGCCGGAGCTGCTTCCTGAGCCAAGAGCTCTCCCAGGACTCGCACCGACCCGTGGCCATCTTGCCAGGCCCGTTCGTGGCAGGTTCACCGACAAGCAATGCGACCAGGATCCATGGAACTACTGACGGCGCCGGGCGGAGCCGCTAGAGTGACGGTTACAGCGCGACTCGGAGTGTGTGCTCCCACCACGTCACTGCAGTTAGTGGCGTCATCGGCCGAGGGGCCCGTCAGAACCAGTCTCGGAGCGGAGGGGGCAACGTGCTCACCGAAGAGCTGCGCCACAAGATGATCGATTCGTTCAAGCAGACCAACGGGGAGGACACAGCCATGGCACTCGCCGAAAGCCTCTTCTCCAACGACCTTGTCACCAAGGAAGACCTGAAGGGCGTCAAGGACGAGCTCGAGTCCAGGATGGACAAGCTCGAAGCTCTCATGCACTCCCAGTTCTGGAAGCTGGCGGGCTTGCTGGTGATCCTGTTCGGGCTCGGCGTGAGCGCCCGCATCTTCGGCTAGCGGTTCTCAGCGCTGGGGCTCGTGCTCCTTGCCGAAGTACATGAGCTCCCAGATGGCGGTGTCGGATTCGGTCTCCACGATGGCTCCGCCGTCCTGACGCTCCACGGCGAGATCGCCGGTGAAGCGGAGGTAAGCACCGTCGAAGCCGACGAGGCGAGCCATGAGGCGCGTGACACCGCTGATGTCGTCCACGAACTTGTCGCGCAGGATCGTCTCTCGGCGCTGCCAGGTGATCACGTAGCTCTCCCGGCCGTCGGAGTAGGTGTACACGAGCTTGTCGTGCACCGGCTTGCCAGTCTCCTCGTCGACGTGAGCGTCGCCAGGGGCGAACGTCACCCTGGCGTTGTCGTCGGCGATGATGCGCCCGTCCCTGGCGAGCATGAAGATGGGCAGCTCCTGGAAGCCGTAGCGCTTCTCGGCGTAGAGGTAGCAGGCGATCACGGTGTAGGGGCCCGCTTGGCCGCGGCCCCAGTACCAGTGGTTGATCACCTTCATCATGTCGACGTTGCCCCAGTTGTGGTCGTGGTAGCCGACCCCACCGAGGGTGGATCGCTCGTCGCCGATCGCCAGCGTGGCTTGCACCTTGCCCTGGGGTACCGAGGGCAGCCACGCGAAGTAGAGGTGCTCGTCGTCCTCGAACAAGAAGTGGCCGGTCTCGGGACGCCACGATGGGACCTCGCCGGTGAGGGTCACGTCAGCAGTGATCTCGTCGGTCTCGATGTGGATCTCGTAGGTGCGCAGGTCGCCGGCGAAGCTGTTGGGTCCGATGCGCACGTCGCACTGTTCCTTCGAAGCGGAGAAGCCGTCCTTGAACACGGCGGTGGTCCCGGCGATGTGGGTGCCATCTGCTCTGTCGAGCACGATGTCGGCGTACGGGGCGAGCGGCCTGCCGGCGTGGTTGATGTCCTTCGTGTAGAAGGTGATCACCAGCTTCGAACCGTCATCCAGGTGGGCGTCGAAGTACCACCACTCGAAGGTGCCCTTGCTCCCGTCGGTCCGCATCCCGTCTTCGCGCGGTTCGATGTGGTCGGGGCTGATGCCGAGCTTCTCGTACTCCTCCGGGCTGGATCCGAGCCGTGCGAGCACTGCGTCCTTGGGTGACATCTCGGCTCCTCGCCTGGGGGACGCGCGCAGCGTAGGTCGAGGATCCGGGCCGTGCTGTGATCGTGGGGATGAAGGCGGTGGCCTGGTTGCAGGAACCGGCGCACCGGGCTCGCTGTCGCACCGGGCTAGCTGGCGACGACCTGATGGGCTGAGGAGAACCGGCGCCTGGCAAACTGTGGCCCATGAGCGGGTTGACCACAATCGAAGCCCCTGAGGTCGTAGTTCGCCCCGGGGATCCGGAGCTCGACGAGGGTGAACCGAGCGTCGCTCACATCGTGAAGGTGGCCCCGGGGGAGTCGGCCACGGCGAAGGTGCTCGAGGCGAGGGTGACGGGCACCCCGGTGGAGGCCCTCTGCGGGCACGTCTGGGTACCGTCGAGGGACCCCCGAAAGCTTCCCGTGTGCCCCAGGTGCAAGGAGATCTACGAGGTCTACCGGTTCATCAACCGGGATCTCGGCGACACACCCGGCGACTAGCCGGGTCCGCCGCCGCCGGGTGCCATGATCGGTGGATGGCGCTCGACCCCACCGACCTTCCCGAAGACGTCCTTGCCTTCCTGGCCGAGAGCCACCTGGCGACCCTCACCACCTTGAGGCCCGACGGCACCCCCCACGTGGTCCCGGTGGGCTTCACCTACGACCAGGGCGATCAGCTGGTGAGGATCATCACGTTCTCGCGATCTCGCAAGGTGCGGAACCTCCGGTCGGCAGGCGAAGGGAGGGCGGTGGTGTCGCAGGTCGACGGCGGACGGTGGCTCAGCCTGGAGGGCATGGGGAGCGTCACGGCCGATCCGGCTCGCGTCGACGAGGCCGTCAGGCGCTACGCCGAGCGCTACCGCACCCCGGGTGACAACCCGGATCGGGTGGCGATAGAGATCCGGGTCGACCGCATCCTCGGGCGGGCTTGAGGGGTCCGCCCCTAGGCGTATCGGAGGATGGCGGCGGCTACGTGGCCGCCCGGGACGTCATCGGCACGCACCGCCACGACGCGGCCGCTCGCCAGCAGGACCCTGCGGGCTATCTCGTCCACCACCCCATACGAGCCCGGCTCGTCGGAGAGGGTCACCCCGCCGTCCTCGTCGACGCGCCCGGGGACGACCTGGTCTATGTCCACCAGCAGCACGTCGACCGCTCCGAACGTGGCCGCCCGTGCGACATCCGCCAGGTCGCTCACGGCCCGTCCCTGCGAAGCGCGCAGGGCGAAGAGCTCGCCCAGCTCCCGCACCTCGCTCGCGTAGATCTCGTCCAGGATCGCTCTGGCCGCTGTGGTGAGCTCGTGGTCGGGGGTGTGCTCGGGGTTGCCCGTCATCTGGTGCTCGGCCAGCGTGCCCAAGGTCGACACCGATCGGAACACACCTGCGAGTGGCTCGGCCGCGGCCAGCACCACCGGCTGGTCGTGGCCGCGCAGCGCAGCGCGCACGGCGCGATCGACCTGCCTGGCGTACTTGCGCAGCCTCGTGCCTTGTCCCTCGTGGCTCATCACACCGAAGCCGGCAGACCCCTCGGCACCTGGGAGCGTCTCGACGAAGCTGTCCATGTCCGTCGGGAGGTCTGCCACCTCCACCTCGTAGGGCCCGTAGTCCCGACCGAACTCGAGCAGTCGGACCGATCCTTGCGCCAGCGCCAGCACGAACCCTGCGTTCGGGAAGTTCAACGCACGAAGCAGCGGCTTGACGAAGAACCGGTCGGAGACCACGACGGCAGGCTCCAGTCGGTTGGCGAGCCGGTAGGCGCGTACCTCGTCGGCGGACGCGAACACAGCGAGGCTGTTCGCCTGGTAGCGCCAGAAGGAGGCATCGTCGTCGAGGTCCTCGAAGGCCTCGGCGAACGTCGTAACCGCTCGCTTGGGAGCGCCGGTCGCCTCGAGCTGGGAGATCGCCTCCGAGGCCAGGTTCTTGAAGGCGATCCGCTCCGCCTCGGCGTCATCGGGCGTCGGGGTGGCCGGCATGTACATCGAGACGCACACGTCCCCGGTCGCCTTCAGCAGCGAGCGGACCTCGTCGGGGGTCGGTAGATCGACGTACATGAAGACCTCCATGCTCGGCCCTGCACCCAGACGGCGTGGGGAGGTGGTAGGGCAAACCCTATCGGTGCGGCCCCGGAGGTCGCCGGTGATCGCAGGCAGGCGGGTGGAGTCTTAGGAGGTGGCTCCGGCCTCGGCGAGCGACGGGTCGTCGGGGATCGCCTCTTGGCGTCCACGCTTGAGGCCCACCAGGGCGACCAGGGCGGCGGCCGCCATCACACCGGCCATCACGTAGAACACGACCTGGTTGGCCTGGGCGAAGTCGACCTGGACCGCCCCGAAGACCTCGGCGCTCTGCTGCTGGGAGACGCCGGGGGGCAACGCCGTGGAGCCGTTGCCCTGCATGAGGCTCGTGGCGAAGCTGTCGGCGTGCTGGGTGTCGATGCCGAACCCGGCCAGCGAGCTCTCGACGTTCGACTTGTTGACCGTGAGCAGGATCGTCCCCAGGACGGCCATGCCGAGGCTCGAGCCGTAGTTGCGCACGGTCTGGGTCACGCCCGTGGCCTCGCCGTAGCTGGTGCGCGGTGCCCGGTTGATGGCATCTGTGTTCGCGGGGCCGAGCATCAACCCCATGCCCGCACCGGCGATGACGATGAAGGGCCACTGCACCCCGAGGCCCCCGTCTATGTCGGTGATCTTCCACGCCCAGAGGGCGAACCCGACGGCCGCCATCACGTTGCCCACCACGACCGCAGGCTTCGCTCCGACCTTGTCGAGGATCCTCCCTCCGAACTGGGCGGCCGGCGCGAACCCGGCGAAGATCACCATCAGGTACAGGCCGGCGTTCGACACCGTGAAGTCCAGCGACACCTGGGCGTACATGCTGGCGAAGAAGAACACGGGGACGAACACGATCATCGTGATGAACAGCACGATGTTCTCCGCGAGGAAGGCCCTCACCTTGAATATCTGAACGCGGATGAGCGGGGACGAGGCGCGCAGCTCGTAGAGGGCGAACACGACCAGGAGGAGGAAGCCTGCTGCCATCGAGCCCCACGTGGCCGGGTTGCCCCAACCCCACGAGCTGGCCTGCTGCAGTCCCAGGACGCTCAGGCCCATGCCGGCGACGATGAGCACCAGGCCAACCAGATCCACCTTCTCCCTGCGGTAGGAGTCGGTTGGCCGGGCGAGGATGGTGAGGATCACGGCGATCACGGCCACCGGGATGTTCACCCAGAAGATCGATCTCCAGGTCCACTCGCTCAGGTAGCCGCCGAGCAGCGGGCCCACCGCGGTGAGGCCGCCGGCCACGGCGAAGAACACGGCCATGGCTCTGCCCCGCTCGTCGAAGGGGAAGGAGTTGACCACGATGGCCAGCGCTGCCGGGAACATGAGGGCCGCACCGAGCCCCTGGACGGCGCGGAAGGTGATCAGCCAGGCCTCGGCGAGGTCGCCTGCTGGCGTCAGCCCGTTCAGCGTCGAGGCCACCGCGAACACCACGACGCCGAGCATCACCATCTTGCGGTGGCCGAACATGTCGCCGATCCGGCCGCCGAAGGCGAAGAGAGCCGCCAGCGAGAGCAGGTAGGCGTTGACGACCCACTGGGCCCCGGTGCCCGACAACCCCAGCTCCTGCTGGATCTCGGGTATCGCGATGGAGACGATGGTCATGTCGATGAACGTCATCGACACCGCGAAGATCATCGCCGCCAGGACGAGGTACTTGCTCCTGCCCGCCACCGAACTGGACGTGACTGCTGTCACCGAGAACCTCCCTGTCGTGCCCGGCCGGGAACGCTAGCCGTGGAGCGAGCAGAGAGGGTGGCTATCGCCTACTCGAAGACGACCGTGCGGTTCGCGTAGGCGATGACCCGGTGCTCGAGGTGGGCTCGCACGGCCTGGGCGAGCACCAGCGACTCCAGGTCCCGGCCCCTGCGGGCCATGGTCGAGGGGTCGTCGGCGTGGGAGACGCGGGCCACGTCCTGGGCGATTATCGGGCCGGCGTCGAGGTCGGCGGTGACGTAGTGGGCGGTCGCCCCGATGAGCTTCACCCCTCGGTCCCAAGCCTGGTGGTAGGCCCGGGCACCGGAGAACGCCGGCAGGAAGGAGTGGTGGATGTTGATGGCCCGGCCCGCCAGCTCATCGCAGAAGGCCGCCGAGAGCACCCGCATGTAGCGAGCCAGGACCACCAGGTCGGGATCGAGGCCGCTGATCACCTGGCGCAGCAGGGCCTCCTGCTCGTTCCTCGCGCCGTCCCCATCGCCAACCACGGGTACGTGGGCGAAGGGCAGATCGAAGCGGTGAGCGATGTCTGCGTGGTCGGGGTGGTTGGATGCCACCAGCGATATCTCGGCGGGAAGGTCTCCGGTGGCGCAGCGGCTCGCCAGGTCGTACAGGCAGTGCGGCTCTCGCGACGTGAGCACCACGAGGCGGGCGGGACCTTCGGGGGTGTGGATCTCCCATCGCATCGACCAGCGCCGAGCGACTGGTTCGAACGCCTCGCGCAGCTCGTCGCCGCTGGCAGGGTGGTCCAGCTCCACCCTCTGCAGGAAGAGGTCGTGCTCGGCGTCGCGGTACTGGCCGGCGTCCACGATGTTCCCGCCGTCGGTTGCCACCCAGCTGGCCACGTCGGCCACGATGCCCGGCTTGTCGGGGCACGTGAGCAGCAGCACGGCTCTCGTCATGCAAGCAGCCTACGTATCAGCCACCACGCAGGCGGTCGCGCCACGAGCGGCTGGGTTGCAGCTCCCGCCTTCGGGCAGCGGCCGTCCGCTCCGCTCGCATGGTGGCCACCTCCGAGTCCGCCTCGGGCAGTGGCGCCAGCTCGGTCCCCAGCGCCCAGGTGAGCAGGAGGTCGGCCAGCTCGGGGTTGCGGGCCAGGACCGGACCGTGGAGGTATGTGCCCACCACCCGGTCCTGGACCGCTCCCTCCAGACCCCATCCGTTGCCCTCTCCCACCTCGACGATCGCGAGCGGGCGGGCGAGGGGGCCGAGTCGAGTTCGCCCTGCGTGGTTCTCGAAGCCGCTGAGCACCGGGAGGCCCAGCTCGCTGGAGGGGTTGGCCAGCACCTCTCCCACGGCGCGCGGCGCGCCGGTGTGCACCGTGGTGACGTCGAGGAGGCCGAGGCCTTCCACGGCTTCCCCCGCGCTCCCAGGGAAGCTGCGCCCCAGGATCTGCAGGCCGGCGCACACGCCCAGGACAGCCGCCCCTCGCTCCACCGCCCGGCGGAGGCTCCCCGACTCACGCAGCGCCCGCGCGGCCTCAACCTGCGGGGCGTCCTCGCCTCCGCCCAGCACGTAGAGGTCGCCGTCGTCGGGAGCCACGTCGTGGCCGACCACCTCCACCACTTCGGTGGCGTGGCCTCGCCACTCCGAGCGCTTGGCCAGCACGGCCACGTTCCCCCCGTCGCCGTAGGTGCCGAGCAGGTCCGGGTAGAGGGAGACGATCCTCATCGGGTCGCCTCCGCCAGGAACGATTGGAAAGCCGTGTAGTTGGCGGCCACGTCGACCTCCGCTGCACCGGCGGCGCGCACGGCCGCCTCCAGGGTGGGGGCCACCACGTGCTCGACGTCGGCATACCTCAGGCGCACGGCCAGGTCGGCGCGCCTTTCGCCCGTGGCGACCACCAGCACCCTGCCGGCCAGCCGCTCGAACGGCACGTCCCAGATCCAAGAGGGGTCGTGGCCGTCTGCTATCCGTGCGTTGATGGCCACTATCACCGGCGCAGGCGGGGGAGACAGCATCTCGAGGGCCTCCTGCCAACCCGCAGGGTTCTTCGCCAGGAGCAGGCGAACCCGGGAGCCCGCCACCTCCACGGTGCTGTAGCGGCCCGCCACGTCGCTGACGGCCCCCATGGCGGCAACCGCCTCGGAGGGGTCGGCGCCCATGGCGCAGGCAGCCGCCAGGGCCATCGCGGCGTTGGCCCGGTTCACCCGGCCCGGGAGGTCGAGCTGCAGCTGCCAGCTCCGGCCTGCGGTGCCGGCCACCCCTTGGCCCTCCAGCCACCACGCGGGATCGGGTCGTTGCAGGTCGCAAGCGGTGCAGCGCCATCCGCCGTCGGTGAACGACAGGCGGCTCCCGCATCCCGGGCAACCCGTGGAATCGGCCGTCCACGACGATCCTCCGGCAACCCACGCCACCCGCGGCGCCGCCAGGGCCGCCCAAGCGACCAAGGGATCGTCGGCGTTGGCGACCAACAGGCCTGGCGGCCTGGCAGCGAGGGCATCGCGCCAGCGCGAAGCCAGCTTGCGAACCTCGTGGCTCCGGTCGAGCTGGTCGCGGCTCAGGTTCAGCAGCACCACCACCTCCGGGTGCGCCTGCTCCATGACCGTCCCCAGCCAGCGCTCGTCCACCTCCAGCACCGCAGCGGTGCCTGCCGGGGCGCCGCCCAGGGCTGCGACGTGGCCGGGGACCATGTTCGCACCCTCGGTGTTGGAGGCCACTGGACCCACGGTCCACAGCGCGGCTGCCAGCAGGCGTGTGGTGGTGGTCTTGCCGTTGGTCGCGCTCACCAGCGCCACCGGGCGCCCCGACGTCAGCTTCGAGAGCAGGCGGGGATCGACGGCCAGCGACACCTTGCCGCCTATGACGCTGCCCGATCCGAGCCGGGCCAGCCTCGACGCGTTGGCGACCGCCCTGCCGAGCGAGACCGCCAGGCGGGCGCGCAGGCCCAGTTCGGAACGTGTGTGCTGCGGCTGGCCCACGACGAGCGAAGGCTACAGGCTGGGCTCAGCCTCCCACGGCGGGCGCCGGTTCGAAGGCCACCGGCATCGCCTCGAAGCCGCTCACGAAGTTGGCCGGCCGAAGGGGAGCGGGCCCGGTCAGCTCCATGTCGCGCATCCTCAGCAGGATCTTCTCCACCATCACTCGCACCTCTAGCCGAGCCAGGCTCGCACCCAGGCAGAAGTGGGTGCCGAACCCGAACGCGACGTGGTCGTTGGGCGTGCGGGTGATGTCGAAGCGCTGGGGGTCGTCGAACACGGCTTCGTCCCGGTTGGCCGACGGGTACAGCAGCAGGAGCTTCTGGCCCTCGGCGATCTGCTGGCCCTCGAAGGTCACGTCCCTGGTGGCGGTGCGCGCCATGTTCTTGATGGGCGTGACCCACCGCAGCATCTCCTCCACGGCGGAGTCGATCAGCTGGTCGTCGCCCTCCTCGAAGGCGGTGGTGAGCGCAGCACGCTGGTCTGGGTGGCGGATGAGCTGCTCGACGCCACCGCTGATCACGTGGCGGGTCGTCTCGTCGCCACCGACCAGGATCAGCAGGCTCTCCTGCACCAGCTCGTCGTCGTCCAGCCGATCCCCGTCAACCTCGGCGTGCACGAGGATGCTCATCAGGTCGTCACCGCCCGGCCCCCTACCTCGACGGTCCGCGATGACGCCGGCGGCGTAGGCCGAGTAGTTGGCGAAGGCATCCGCAGCGGCGAGGAGCTGCTCCTCGGTGGCCGCGTTGCTGAGCCCCGAGACCATCTCGTCCGACCAGCGCAGCAGGTCCCAGCGATCCTCGGGCGCAACACCCAGCGCGTCGCCGATCATGATCATCGGCAGCTTCGCGGCCACGTCGGCTACGAGGTCGCACTCTCCTTGCTCCACCACAGCGTCGATGATCTCGTCGCAGACCTGGTGGATCTTCGGCTCGAGCTCGCGGACCCGCTTGGGGGTGAAGCCCTTGTTCACGAGCTTGCGCCGCCTCAGGTGCGCGGGGTCGTCCATGTCGATCATCATCGGCATCGCGTCCACGCCCGGCCGGATCCCCCCTGCGTTCGAGAAGGTGCCCGGGTCGCGCGCCACCGCCTTGAGGTGGTCGTAGCGAGCGATGCCCCACACGCCGTTGGGCTCGTCGAAGTAGACCGGTGCGTTGGCGCGCATCCAGGCGTACATCTCCTGGGGGTCGCTCGCGTAGAACTCGCCCGACACCAAGTCGATGTCCGGATGCGTCGGATGGTCGGCCACGTCGTCCCCCTTCTTCCCTCGTCCTGTCGTGTGCCTGTCCCTGTTGCTGCGGTCGCCCGTCCCCGCCCGGGGTCCGACCCCGCCGAGCTGGTCCTACAGCACCAGTTCGGCGAGAGGCGCGAGCGCCTCCTTGCCCGGCGAGTAGACCAGCAAGGTCGTGACCGGGCTCTCCTCCCACATCGCCAGCCGGTCGCGGATCCGCTCGCGCGATCCGCACAGCGAGATGGCATCGGCGAAGTCGTCGGGCACCAGGGCTATCGCCTCGTCGCGTCGCCCGGCGAAGAAGGCGTCCTGGATGGCGGCCACCTCCTTCTCGTAGCCGAACCTGCCCATGAGGTTGGCGTGGAAGTTGCGCTTCTTGGCGCCCATGCCGCCGATGTAGAAGCCCAGCATCATCTTCACCGGGGCAAGAGCGGCCTCGAGGTCGTCGTTGATGTTCACCTGCACGCCGGCCACGATCTCGAAGCCGGGCTTGGCTCCGGCGAGCGAGTCGGCGTACACCTCGGGGTGCTCGGGGGAGTAGTAGAGGGGCAGCCACCCGTCGGCGATCTCGGCGGCGAGCGCCACGTTCTTGGGCCCCTCCGCCCCCAGGAAGACGGGGAGGTCCTTGCGCAGCGGGTGGGTGATCGACTTCAGCGGCTTGCCGAAGCCGGTGGCGTCGGCGCCGCGGTAGGGGAGCTGGAAGAACTCGCCGTCGAAGTCGAGCGGCTCCTCACGGCGCAGCACCCTGCGCACGATCTCCACGTACTCCCTCGTGCGTGCGAGCGGCTTGCTGGCGGGTTGTCCGTACCAACCCTCCACCACCTGCGGGCCCGACACGCCGAGGCCGAGGATCATCCGGCCGTTGGAGATGTGGTCGAGGGTGAGCGCCCCCATGGCGGTGGCGGTCGGGGTGCGCGCCGACATCTGCACGATGCTGGTGCCGAGCCGGATCTTCGAGGTGTGCCCCGCGATCCAGGCGAGTGGGGTGAACGCGTCGGACCCCCACGCCTCCGCCGTCCAGACCGAGTCGAACCCGAGCCGCTCGGCCTCCTGCGTCGTGCCGATCACGTCCGGAGGGGGCAGCTGTCCCCAGTAGCCCCACATCATGCCCAGCTTCATGCCCGGCAACCGTAGCCTCCCGCTAACCTGACTAGAACAGGTTCCATTCTGCTACGGGGGTGGCACATGTCCGAGCTGGGCTTTCGCATCTTCGATGCGGACAACCACTACTACGAGGCCGTCGACGCCTTCACCCGCCACATAGAGCCGAGGATGGCGAGGCGTGCCATGCAGTGGGCCACAGTCGACGGCAAGACTCGCCTGCTGGTGGGCGGCAGGGTCAACCGCTTCATACCGAACCCGACCTTCGATCCCGTCGCCCGTCCCGGCGCCCTCGACGACTACTTCCGTGGGCGCATCGTGGCCGACGACATCCGGGCCGCCTTCGGCGAGCTCGATCCCATCTCGGCCGCCTACCGCGATCGCGACGCCCGCCTGGCCGTGATGGATGCGCAGGACATGGAGGGCTGCTTCCTCTTCCCGACCTTGGGCGTGGGGATGGAGGAGGCCCTCACCCACGACCCGGAGGCAGCGCACGCTGCCTTCCACGCCTTCAACCAGTGGCTGGAGGAGGACTGGGGCTTCGCCTACCAGGACAGGATCTTCGCGGCGCCGTACATCACCCTGCTCGACCCAGACAGGGCGACCGACGAGATCGATTGGGTCATCGAGCGTGGTGCTCGGATCATCGTGATGCGAGCCGGACCCGTGATGGCCCCGGCGGGGGGCAGGTCACCCGGCGACCGCGTGTACGACCCGTTCTGGTCGCGCATCGATCGTGCCGGGATCACGGTCGCCTTCCACTCGGGCGACTCCGGCTACGGGCGCTACGCCCGCGACTGGGGTGAGTCCGACGAGATGGAGGCGTTCCGTCGCTCCACCTTCAAGGCCATCACCACCACCGACCGCCCCATCATCGACACGATGGCGGCCCTCGTGTGCCACGGCGTGCTCACGAGGTTCCCCAACGTGCGCCTCGCCACCATCGAGTCCGGGAGCGAGTGGGTGCCCGGCCTGCTCAAGAAGCTGGGCAAGATCTGGGGTCAGACGCCGGCCCTGTTCGAGGGGGGCGATCCCGTCGAGCAGTTCCGCCGGCAGGTCTGGGTCGCTCCCTACTACGAGGACGACATCGCAGGCCTGGTGCGCACCATAGGTGCCGACAGGGTGCTGTTCGGCTCCGACTGGCCGCATGCGGAGGGCCTGGCCGAGCCCTCGTCGTTCATAGACGACATCGCGGAGCTCTCGTCGAGCGACGCCAGGCTCATCATGCGTGAGAACGGTCTGGGCCTCTCCCGGCCGCAGGTCTCGGCCCTGGTCTAGCGCCCACCCACCAATCGACTGGTGAGTGCGGGCACCGACGTCAGCACCTCGGTCCCGTCGTGGCCGGCGAGCCAGTCGAGCGTGCGCCGGTGCAGGTCGTAGGTGCCGTCGTAGCGGTTCAGGAAGACCACCACCCCCGCTCCGTGCGAGGCGTGGTCCAGCAGCTCCACGCAGGACCTCACCTCGTGGATCGCACCGAGGTGCGCTTCGGCCACGACCACCACCACGTCGGGCAGCAGTCCCTCCACCAGCTCGCGGGTGGTGCCGTCGGCAGCTAGGGGCGACAGCAGGCCGCCCACCCCCTCCACCAGGCCCACGTGGGGTGCGGGGTCCGGCCACGAGAGCTCCGCCAGCAGCTCCGCCACCGTGAACGGCTCTCGCGCGAGCACCTGCGCCGCCATGGGTGGGGCCATCGGCACCTCGTACCAGCGAGAGCGCGGGCAGACGATCGCCCGGTCCTCGCCCGTCGCAGCCGCCAGGACGTGGGCGTCGGTGGTGTGGTCGGAGGCGTCGTAGGACTGCACGGGCTTGCGTGCAGCCACCGACCTCCCCGTCGCCCTCAGCTCGCGCGCCACGGCTGCGGAGACCCAGGTCTTGCCCACCTCCGTCCCGGTCCCGGTGACCACCGCCAACCTCTCGGGCCGCCGGCGGTCGATCACGGAGCTGGTACCAGCAAGCCCAGATCCTCCAGGGCCTCCCGGAGCATCAGCACCTCTTCGGGGGAGTGGGCGGCGCTGAGCGCCACCCGGAGCCGGCTGCTGCCGGCCGGAACGGTGGGAGGACGGATGGCCGGGACGAGCAGTCCCCTGTCGAGCAGGGCAGTGGAGGCTTCGACCGCGTCGGCCGCCGAGCCGACGATCACCGGGAGCACGGGGCTGGGGTGCCCCGGGCTCAGGGCCCCCACGTTCTCGGCCAGCCTCGACAGCAGGTCGGCGCCTTCAGGGGAGCGCAGCACCGCCAGGGCGGCTCCGGCGGCGGCCACGTCGGCAGGGGTCGGCGCTGTCGAGAACACGAAGGGCCGCGCCCGGTTGACCAGCAGCTCCACGAAGGCCATAGGCCCTGCCACGAAGCCCCCTACGGCTCCGAGGGCCTTGGACAGGGTTCCCACGCGCACCACGTCGGCCTCGGGGTGCAGGTCGGCGAGGGGGAACACGGCGTGGGCGTCGTCGAGCACGAGCAGAGCCCGGTGGTCCACTGCAAGCGAGCTCAGCGCATCCACCGGCGCCACGTCGCCGTCCATCGAGAACACCGAGTCGCTCACCACCACCGATCGCTCTGCTCCACCCCGGGCGAGCAGCGACGCCAGGTGGTCGAGGTCGAGGTGGTCGTACACGGCGACCTCCGCCCCACGTGCGGCTGCCATCCTGCAGCCGTCGACGATCGAGGCGTGGTTGAGAGCATCCGAGCAGATCCTCACCCCGGGACCACCGAGCGTCGCCAGCAACCCGGTGTTGGCGGCGTACCCGGTGGAGAACACCACCGCCGCCCCGGTGCCCTTCCAGTCGGCGAGGTCTGCCTCCAGGCGTGCGTGGGAAGGTCTGGTGCCGGTGACGAGCCGCGACGCTCCCGAGCCGGTCCCCCACACCTCCACGGCGGCGGCAGCGGCTGCCTTCACCGAGGGGTGCTGCGTCAAGCCCAGGTAGTCGTTGGAGGCGAAGTTCACGACCTCCTGGCCCGATTCGGTGAGCACGCCTCGGGGTCCCGCAGCGGCCAGGGCCCTGGTCTGGCGCCAGAGGCCGCTGGAGACGATCGCGTCCAGCTCGCCGTCTATCCAGGAGCGCCAGGGGGAGATCACGAGCCGTCAGGCTAGGCGCACCAGCCGATCCATCAACTCGAAAGCGCGTTCGCGGCCCCGAACGCGAGCAACCCGGCCCCGAGGCAGCTCGCGCAATAGTCACCTCGGGACCGGGTTGTCGAGACGAGGCCCGACGAGTGGCTGTACTCAACTCGTCGACCATCTCCTCCCAAGTTGTATTGACGCTCCCCGCAGGTGGGTTCCGCGATTTCGCGAAGTTCTTCGCGATGCCCATCCGCCGGGCTCGGATGGCAAGGTTCTACCCTGGCTTTTGCGGAGGGATGGCGCTGGTCAGCGCGTGGCAGGCTCGTTTCCTGAGGTATCGATGACCCACAACTTCAGCGTTCCGGCGGCTGGGTCCGGGGCTGGCCGACCACCGGCACGCCCACGCGCCGTGCTGGTGGTGTGCTGCGCTGCGTTGGCGCTCGCCCTGCTCGCCTGCACCACCTCCGCCCGTCCCGACGCGAGCACCCCCACCACCTCCCTGCCCGGCACGACCGGCGTGACCGTTCCCGAGGGGTTCGTGGTGGCCGACACCAGGGGGGTGGCGATCGCGCCTTTCCCGGGCCGGGCGGGGTCGGGAACGGACGCTGGTGTGAAGGGTGGCGCCGCTGAGATCGGAGGTCTGGTGACGGGCCCCGACGGCACGCCGGTGCCGGGAGCGACGGTGCAGCTCGAGAGGTTCGTGGAGGACCGGGTGGGCGTGTTCACCGCCACCACGGGCCCCGACGGTCGCTACCTGGTGCGCGATGCCCACGGAGGTCGCTACAGGGTGCGGGCCTGGCTCCAGCCCACGCTGGCCACCACCGAGCCTCGGGTGGAGTTCTTCGTCCACGACGCGAAGGTGCACGACATCGACTTCGCGCTGCAGGCCTTCGACGGCCACCTCCTGGAGATCCGCTTCGATCGCGAGGCCTGGAGCGTCGACGAGGTCGGCCTGGTCAGCGCGGTCTTGAGCCGCCAGGCGGTGGATGGGCGCGGGGTGGTCGTCAACCAGGGCGTGCCCGGGGTCCAGCTGCGCCTGGGCCTGTCGGGCAGCGCCGACTTCGCGCCGGGCACCGCACCGCTCGCGTCGACAGACGGCGGCGGCGGCGCATCGTGGCGGGTCCAGTGCTCGCGCCAGGGATCGTCCCGGGCCAGCAGCAGCTCCCAGGTGGCGTCGGCCGCCGTGGGATTGCCCGTGTGCGGGCCCCGTTCCCAGAGCACCACCACCACGACGATCGCGGTCCCGCCGTTCCCGGTGGGCAACACCTTCGACGTCCCGTTCGCCGGCCCCGTGCCCCCTGGGGGTTACCGCACCTTCCTCTCGGGATGCGCCACCGCCTACGAAGAGCTGGTGGCGGGGACCTGGACCCCCCGCAGCACGACCAGCAACACGATCCAGCTGGCGGGCCCGGGGCGGGGGTTCCGCGCGGAGGCCGGCACCGACGGCTGCTCGTACCAGAGGGTCTCGTGACGGTCCCGGGCACCGGCACCTCGCAGACCTCCCGGCGACCCGCCTGGAGGCGCCGCACTCGGGTGTCGCTCCGCGTGCTCGTGGTGGTCGCGGTCGGGGTCCCCCTGTTCCTCGGCGCCAGCGCATCGGCGGCGCTCGGGCTGCTGCTGTTCGGCACGCTCCCGGGCACCGTGCCCGAGGAGAAGCCCCTCCCCGTCTCGGTGCCGTCGACGGTCTACGACGCCGACGGCAACCAGATCGGGTCGTTCCACCAGTACGACCTGACCCTGCCGATGACCCCCCAGGACGTGCCCGAGGTGCTGAAGGACGCCGTGGTGGCCGCCGAGGACAGGAAGTTCTGGAGCCACAACGGCGTGGACCCCGAGGGGATGGTGAGGGCCGCTTGGGCGATCTACCAGGAGGGGCGCGTCGTGCAGGGCGCCTCCACCATCACCCAACAGTACGCGAGGGCGCTCTACCTCACCCAGGAGGTGACCCTGGCTCGCAAGCTCCAGGAGGCGATCCTCGCGACGCGCATCGAGCGCGAGCTCGCCGAGGAGCTCGGATCCAAGGAGGCGGCCAAGGAGGAGATCCTGTTCCGCTACCTCGACACCGTCTACTTCGGCGGTGGCGCCTACGGAGCGGCGTCGGCCGCCGCCACGTACTTCCGCAAGCCCGTGAGCGAGCTCACCTTGTCCGAGGCGGCGCTCCTCGTGGGCGTGCTCCCCTCGCCGTCCTCCTACGGGCCCCGGGACAACCCCAAGGTGGCCGACGCCAGACGGCGCGAGGTGCTCCACGCGATGCTCGAGACGGGGGTCATCACGCAGGCGGCTCACGACGAGGCCGCAGACCACGCCCTCTGGTACGCCGAGGGGATCGCTCCGCCCGAGGGGGCGGCGGTCACGTTGATCTACCCGCCCCCTGCGAGCGGCGCGACGGATCACCCGTTCTTCGTCGACTACGTCTACAAGTACCTGGAGGCCAGGTACGGCTCGGAGAAGGTGCTGAGGGGGGGCCTGCGGGTCGAGACCACCGTCGACCCCCGCCTCCAGTCGCTGGCCGAGGAGGCGGTCGCCAGGGGCCTCCAGGGAACGGAGTGGCCCGTCGACATCTCCCTCGTGGCGGTGGAGCCCTCCACCGGCTTCGTGAAGGCGTTCGTGGGAGGGCGAGACTTCGCCTCCTACCAGGTGAACCTGGGCCTCGGCGGCTCGACCGGGTTCCAGCCGGGTTCGGCGTTCAAGATCTTCACGACGGCAGCAGCCCTCGAGGTGGGCTTCGACACGGACAAGACCTACCCCAGCGGCCCCTACCAGCCCCCTGGGTGCGACGACGACCCTGACGGCTGCGTGAGCCTTTCGGGCTCGGGTGGTCCGATGGGTCCGGCCCTGGCGTCGTCGAGCAACAACTACTTCACGAGGCTCATCGTCGACGTCGGGCCCGAACGGGTGGCCGAGGTCTCCCGTCGGCTCGGAGTGGGCGCTTCGGGCCTCACCCGCCACAGCCTCGGCGACGAGGTGGAGCACTACGCCTCGCTCACGTTGGGCGCCTACGAGGTGGCCCCGCTCGACATGGCCTCCGCAGTGGCGACCCTCACGAACCACGGAGGTCTGCACGTGCCCACACCCGTGCTCCGCGTGGTGGCCCCGGACGGCACCGTGCTGGAGGACAACACGGCCAGGGTGGCGGAGCAGGTCATCCACCCAGCGATCGCCGACACCACCGTCTCGCTCATGAGGGGCGTGATCGAGGGAGGAACCGGCCGAGCCGCAGCCATAGGCAGGCCTGCAGCGGGGAAGACGGGGACGACCGACGACAACCGCGCTGCGTGGTTCGTCGGCTCCACCCCCCAGCTCGCTGCCGCTGTGTGGATCGGCCACGCCGACCAGCCCCACCCGTTGGGGAGCATCGGCGGGTTCGGCGAGGTCGGAGGAGGTTCCATCCCCGCGCAGACCTGGGCCCGCTTCATGGGCCCGGCCATGCAGGGCCAACCCGTGGTCGACTTCGTGCCCCCCGGCCCCCTGCCCCCTCCCGGGGAGGGCTTCACGGGAGCCCGGTCGGCGGGCTCGGCTCGCCGTCTTCCAGAGGTGCCGGCCGACTGCGGAGGTCCGTGCGTGCAAGAGGGTGACCCAGATCCTGCCCCGACGGCGCAGGCGCCCCCGACGACAGCCGCACCAGCACCGGGCGGCCCGGGAGGACCAGGTTCCACGACCACCACGGCGGTAGCAGCGCCGACCGACGACGAGGGGGACGGCTGATGGCCGATGCCGATGGCGGAGACGACCCGGGCGCGCCCAGCCCTGGGCCACCTGCCCCTTCACGACGGGCGAGCTGGCGCCAGGCCGACAAGGAGCAGCGCCGCACGGCTCGTGATTCGGTCAGGTACCCGATCTTCACCCGGTCCGTGCTCGTCTGGATGCTCATCTTCGCCCTCACCGGCGTGGCCTTCGGTGCCAGCGGAGCGTTCTGGTGGGCCAGCTTCGACAGCCAGATCAGCGACCTGCGCCGCGACACCAGCGACTTCGGGGAGCGCTCGGCGGCAGCCCAAGCCGAGCTGGAGGACCTGCGGGACGACGCCCTGGGCGAGATCGACGCGGCCCTCTCGCCGCTGCAGGGCTTCTTGTCGGAGAGCCAGATGCTCCAGCTCGCCGAGACCTATGCCCCCTCCCTGGTCGCGGTGGCCACCCTCGACGAGGGCGGACAGCCCTCGGTGGGCACAGGCTTCGCTGTCATCAGCAACGACAGGGAGACCTTCTACCTGACCTCCTACGAGGTCGTGGAGGCGTCGTCGCTGGCTCCCGGGCCCCCCATATCGGTGAGGCGGGGCGGGGAGGAGCTGCCTGCACAGCTGTGGAACTGGGATCCGGCTCGTGACATGGCGCTCCTGCGGGTGGAGGTGCCCGACGTCGAGGTCCTCGAGTGGGCCGACGACGACGCCATGGGGGCCCTGCTCGGCCGCCGGGTCTTCCCCGTTAGCGCGGTCGGTGGGGCCGGGGCCTCGCTGACCGCCGGGATGGTCATCGACTTGTCGGCCGCCGGGCTCCAGCACACGGCCCCCGTGGGCGCTGCCTTCCGCGGGGGTCCCTTGGTGAACGTGGAGGGCCACGTCGTCGGGGTGACGTCCACCGGCTACCAGCCGCTCGGCTACGACCCGGGCCCGCAGATCCACTTCGCGGTCCCGGTGGCAGACGTGTGCCGTTCGCTCATCAGCTGCGGCGCGACGAGGTCGGCGCCCCCGCAGTCGGCACCCAGCCCATCGTCTTCGACCAGCTCGTCGGTGCCGCAGGGTTGACCGAACCCGATGTCAGGTTCGGTTGACATCCGAAACGGCTGAGGGGAACACTGCGCCCGTGGATGACGCCGAGGTTGAGGTCGAGGAGGTGCCGGCACCCGAGCGTGTCGAGGCGCGCCGCCGGCCGGCGAGGAAGCCGAACAGCTCCCCGGCGACGCGCAGGGGCCGTGAGTCGCGCCAGCGCCTCCTGGAGGCCGCGCGACAGGTCTTCGAGGACGTGGGCTACCTCGAGGCGAGGGTGCACGACATCACCAAGGCAGCCGGCATGGGCCAGGGCTCCTTCTACGACTACTTCAAGTCGAAGGAAGAGGTCTTCTCCCTCATCGCCACCCAGGTCACCGACGAGCTGCGCGAGGCGGCCAGGGGGTCGACGTCGAGCTCCGACGACCCCGCGACGGCCATAGCCGAGGCGAACAGGCACTACATCGAGGCCTACGTGAAGCACGCCCGGATGCTCGCCATCATCGAGCAGGTCTCGACCTTCAACGCCGAGTTCCGCGAGCTCCGCTTGGGGATCCGACGGTCGAACATCGACCGGATCGAGGCTGGGATAAGGGCGTGGCAGAGGGAAGGCACCTGCGATCAGGAGATCGACGCTAGGTGTGCGGCCAGCGCCCTGGCGTCGATGGTCGGCAACTTCGCCTACATGTGGCTGGGCCTGGGCGAAGAGCACGAGTTCGACGCCGCCGTCGACACCTTGAACAGGCTGTGGATAAACAGCCTAGGGCTTTCCGGGGGCACCGGGTCCATTCCCGGCTGAGAGATCTCCGGCGGTTGGTCCGGGGCTGCTCGTCGACGTGCTGAGGGAGCTGCGCATGTCCAGCGCGGCCTAGCTGACACCACGGAGTGTGTTGCGCATCTCAGTTGATCCAGGCCCATCCTGCGCAGCGGAGGCGAGCGCCTCCCGGGGCCTCATCGTGCGGAGAACGTAGATCTTTCGGGCAGTTTTCGGGCGTCTCCGATAAATAACCGATTCCGACGTCGGATACGGTTGACACTCAGAGTGGCGATCGTCATACTGAGTTCGCATGAGCCGCGGAAGCGAGGTGTCGAGGCACCCCTCGCAGTCGAGAAGGAAGCCGGAACCCTCATGGCGTCTGCCCGGTCACTCGTTCCCGGGTACGGCCTCGCCGCCCTCGCCGGGGTGCTGGCCGTGGTCGTCGGAAGTCAGGTGCGAGCCGTTCCCAGCCTGCTGCTGGGGCTCCTCGCCGGGATCGTCGTCGGCAACGCACTGGGCATCCCTGCCAGGTTCGCCCGAGGTCTGCACTCGGCCGCAAGCCTCCTCCTCCGGACGGCCGTCGTCCTGCTGGGCCTGCGGATCGCGCCCGAGGAGGTCGTCGCCCTCGGCTGGGGAGGTTTCGCCGTGGTCGCGGCCCTGGCGGCAGCCACCCTCGGGATCGCCCTCCTCGCAGGGTCGCGCGGTGGTGCGAAGAGCCGCTTCCTGCTGGGCGCCGGCTTCGCCATCTGCGGCGCGTCTGCCATCGCCGCCGTTGCCGGAGCTCTCAAGTCGCGCCACGAGGACGTCTTGGTGGGCATCGCGCTCGTCACGGTCTGCGGCACCCTCGCGACGCTCCTGTACCCGTTCGTCGGACCGGTCGTCCTGTCCCTCGACCCCAGCCAGTACGGGCGCTGGGTCGGGGCCAGCGTGCACGACCTCGGCCAGGTCGTCGCTGCGGCGTCCACCCAGGGTGACGAGGCCGTGCAGGTGGCAGTGGTCGTCAAGATGGCCAGGGTCGCCCTCCTCGTGCCCCTTCTGGTCGCCGCCTCCCTCGTGGAGGTTCGGAGCACGGTTGGTGAGTTGGACGGCGGGGCTGGCAGCCAGGCGACGCCGGCCAGGTGGACCTCGAGGTTCCCGCTGTTCGTGGTGGGCTTCGTCGCCACCGCGACCGCCAGCGGACTCGGCTGGGTCCCGCCGGCCGTCAGTGACATCGCCGGCGATGCCACCTCTCTCCTGTTCGCCTCGGCGCTGTTCGCCGTGGGGGCCCAGCTCCAGCTGCGCCGAGGCCTGGCGCGGGCGTCGAGAGCCGTCGCCATCGGCGTCGGCCTCTCGCTGTTCCTCTCGGTCGGGAGCCTCGTCGCCATCGAGCTGGGCGTCCTCTGACCCGACTGCGGCCGTTCGGTGGTCGCAGCCATCGGCCTCCTACCCCCGTCTCGTGAGGAGATGTCGGACATGAGCTCTGTGATCGTCTCCGTGAAGGACCACGTCGCGTTGATCGAGATGGCGCGACCCGAGAAGATGAACGCGCAGAACCTCGAGATGCGCCAGGAGCTCGTGGCCGCGTTCGGTGAGGTGGGCAGCCGTCACGACGTTCGTTGTGTCGTCCTCACGGGTAGAGGGAAGGCCTTCTCCGTGGGTCACGACCTGGTGGAGCAGCTGTCGCCCGAGGAGCGCCAAGCCGACCCCGGTGGAGTGGGCGTGTACTCGGCCATCTACTCGGTGCCCCAGCCCGTGGTGGCGGCCATCGGTGGGATCTGCCTCGCACAGGGCGCAGGGCTGGCGCTGCTGTCCGACATCCGGATAGCGGATCGCTCAGCCGAGCTCGGCTGGCCTCAGGTGTCACGGGGGATCGCTTCGGTCTCCGGGCCCGTGATCATGGCGCGGATGGCGCCCCACGCCGTGGCCTCGGAGCTCCTCTTCACCGATCGCAGGATCGGCGCCGAGGAGGCCTTCGAGCGGGGGCTGCTCACCAGGGTCGTCGACGACGGCACTTGCATGGAGCACGCGCTCGAGATGGCACGCCTCATCTCGTCCAAGGCACCCCTGGCCGTGCGCTCCGTGAAGGAGATCATGGTCCGCACGCGCTCCATGCCGCTCAGCGACGCCTTCTACGCGGGCGAGGGAATGGCCAGGCTCCTGAACACCACCGAGGACGCGCAAGAGGGCCACCTGGCCTTCGTCGAGGGTCGCGAACCGGTGTGGAAGGGCAGGTAAGGTCGTGGGGCCGCACTCGGACGTGAGGTTCGCGCTCGAAGCGGCGGGGGTGGAGATCCCCCGATCGATCGAGGACGACGCGACCGAACCTGGGGTGGAGCGCCTGGCGCGCTCGGTGCGGGAGGGGGTCCTACCGCTCCCGGTCGTGGCCAAGGTGGTCGCTCCGCAGGTGGCCCACAAGACCGAGATCGGAGGGGTGCGCCTCGGCCTCCTCTCCGAAGAGCAGGTACGCAGAGCCCTGACCGAGCTCCGCGAGGTGGTCGCGGAGCTCGGCCTGTCGGGAGCGTCGCTGCGCCTGGAGGAGCAGGTCGCCGGCGGCGTGGAGCTCCTCGTGGGTTCGACGCCGGTGCCCGGTTACGGCGAGGTGATGGCGGTCGGCGCCGGCGGGGTGCTCGCCGAGGCCTGGTCCGACGTCACCTACCACTTCGGTCGCATCGACGACCTGGACGTCGCCCGGGACTTGCTGGCTCGCCTCCGTTGCATGGAGGTCGCCCGACGCAGGGGCCTGGTGGCCGACGCGGGCATCGAGGCGGCGGCCTCCTCGATCGTCGCCCTCAGCTCGATCGCCGGTTCCTACGCAGGGATCGAGGTCAACCCGCTGGTTCTCGGCACGAGACGTTGCGTAGCCGTCGACGTGACCGACTACGGGCCTCGGGAAGCTGCCCAGGCCCTTCGCGATCCGGTGGCCCCCGAGGTGGTCGAGGCCCTGCTCTCGCCGCGGGCGGTGGCCGTCGTGGGTGCTTCGTCCTCCGGCCGGGGCCTCGGGCACCAGATCCTCAGCAGGATCGTCGAGTTCGGGTACCAGGGATCGCTCCACGCCGTGCACCCCAGCGCCGAGCAGATCGCCGGCGTCCCCTGCGTGGCCAAGCTCGAAGACGTACCCGGAGGAGTCGACCTGGCGATCGTTGCCGTGGGGGCCGACGCTGCCATCGAGGTGGTCGAAGGCGCGGCAGCCGCCAAGGTCGTCCACGTGGTGGCGAGCGGCTTCGCCGAGAGCGGCGTGGAGGGGTCCGAGCGGGAGGCCGAGCTGCTGGCGGCTGGTCGGAGATCTGGTTCCCGGATCCTCGGGCCCAACTGCATGGGGGTCCACAACCCCTCTCGCCGCCTCACCTTCCTGGCAGGGGCCCCCGATCGTCCCGGCAGCATCCGCATCGTCTCGCAGAGCGGAGGGCTCACCTCCGACATCGTGCGCCTAGCCGAGGACCGCAAGGCGGGTGTGGCCTGGGCCGTCTCTCTGGGCAACGCCGTCGACATCTCTCCGGCGGATCTGGTCCGAGCCGCCGTGGACGAGCAGGACACCTCCGTGGTGGGCGTGTACCTCGAGTCCGATCGGTTCCTCGCGGAGCTAGACGAGGCGTGGCGCCCGCGGCCGGGTCGCCCGCCGGTGGTCGTCCTGCGTGGCGGCCGCACTTCGGCAGGAGCTCGCGTGGCCGCGAGCCACACAGGTGCGATCGTCGGAAGGCCAGAGCTCTGGGACGCCTACTGCCGCCAGCGCGGGCTCGTCGCGGTCGACACCGTCGACGAGCTGGTGGACGTCAGCGACTACCTGCAGCGCTACGGGGCCGGAGACGCCGCCGATCCCGGAGCGGTGGTGCTGGGCGCGGGAGGTGGCACGAGCGTGCTCGCCGCCGACGCGGCGTCGAGGAGCGGGGTCGCCCTTCGCCGGCTCCCGCTCGAGTCGGTTGAGATGCTCGAGGCGCTCGACCTCGGATCCGGCACTCAGCTCGGCAACCCCATCGACCTTCCCCAGGGCGCTCTCACGGCGATGATCCCGGGCCGCGACGGAACGGGTCGCCGCGCCATGGCCGTCGTGCTCGACCGGTTGCTCGAACGCGAGCCGGGGGGCGACTGGGTCGTGCACATCAACATCGGCAACCTCATATCTCCCGACGGCTCCACCGGCGCTGACCTCGACGGACTGCTGGACGACCTGCTGGCGGTCCGGGCCGTCTGGCCGCAGCGCCGCCTCTCCCTGGTCGTCCGCAACCCCTCGTTGGCGCCGGGGCCGGTCGCAGCTGTCGTCGAGCTCGCGAGGAGCAGCGGCCTCCCGACGTTCACAGACCTACCCCATGCCCTGACCTGCGTGGCTTCGTCACGCCCGGAACAACAGCACACAAGCCCGGAACAACGGAACAACCGTCGATGAGAACGGAGAAGTCCATGAGAACTGACAGCAAGTCGGGTCGGAAGCGACCCCTCGTGGTGGCCGCTGCCCTCACGGTCCTGGCCTTGATGGCAGCAGCGTGCTCCTCGGGAGGAGACAGCTCCTCGAGCGACACGTCGGCCGGGGGGTCGGCACCGTTGAGCCAGTCGTCGATAACGATGCTGGCTACGACGCAGGCGTTCGACGCCCCCACGGTGATCGCCTTGAAGAAGGGCTACTTCGACGAGGTTGGCCTCGACGTGGAGGTCCGCCGAGACACCTCCGGTGCCGACATGGTCGCCGCCGTCGTCGGTGGCAGCGCCCAGGTGGGACTGCTCAGCACCACGCCTCCGCTCGCCGCGGCGGCGCAGGGTGCTGGAGTGAAGGCCATCGGCGTCGCCGGCCACGCCACGGAGCTGAGCATGGTGATCGACAAGGAAGCCGCCCAGCGCGCTGGGATCCCGGAGAACGGCTCGGCCGACGAGAAGCTCAGGGCTCTGGCCGACTCCGGGTTGAAGATCGCCGTCGGGGCGCCCGGAAGCGGCACCTACGTGCAGGTGGGGTCGCTCCTGTCGGCGAGGGGCATCGACCCCGACCAGGCGATCCAACGTGAGGCCCTCGAGGGCCCGGCCTCGTTCATCGCCGCCTTCCGACGGGGGGACGTCGACGGCTTCGTCTGGATCCCGCCCACGACGATCCAGGTCGAGGAGGACGAGATCGTGAGGATCGACTTCCGTGAGCTCGACGAGTACAAGGGCCTCGACTTCATCGTGCTGATCACCTCCGACAGCATGATCTCGGCGCACCCGGACACCCTCCAGGCCTTCTGCGACGCATGGGTCAGGGGTTGGAACGACGCTGTCGAGAACCCCACCGAGGCTGCCCAGATCCTCAAGGAGGACCTGTTCCCTGACCTAGACATGACCCTCGTCGAGCGCTCGTTCGAGTCATCGAGGACGAACTTCGGGCCCACGCCCGCGATCACCAGGTCGGGCTTCGACAAGGCGGTGGCGCTCTCCAACCTGGGTCGCCCGACGCCCATCAACGTCAGCTACGACGAGTTCGTGGACAACACGTTCATGAACAACGCCATCACCGAGGCCGGGCTGGACGTCCCGCTCGGCGATTGACGAGGACCCCATGGACCCGGCTCCGGCGATCGAGCTGCGCGACGTCTCGCACACGTTCGGCTCCGGTCCCTCCGCCGTCGAGGCGATCAGGAAGGTGGACCTGGTCGTCCCGGCGGAGGAGATCGTGGCGGTCGTGGGCCCCTCGGGCTGCGGGAAGTCGACCCTGCTCAACTTCGCCGCAGGCCTCATAACCCCCACAGGGGGAGAGTGCCTGTGCTTCGGCAAGAGGGTCCAGGGTCTGAACACGGCGGTCGCGTACCAGACGCAGTCCGACACCCTCTTGCCCTGGCGGACTGCCGTGGACAACGCGGCGATCCCCCTCGAGATAAAGCGCACACGCCGCCGCGCCCGCCGTGAGGCGGGTGCGGCGGCGATGGCGCGCCTGGGGCTGCAGGGGTTCGAGGGGAGCTACCCCCACGAGATGTCGGGTGGGATGCGCAGCCGGCTCAGCCTTGCCAGGCTGCTGCTGGCGGACGCGTCGATCCTGTTGTTCGACGAGCCCTTCGCCGCTCTTGATGCGCTCTTGCGCATCAAGATGCAGAGCCTCCTGCTGGAGGTCTGGTCGGAGCAGCCTCGGACGATCATCTACGTGACGCACGACCTCAACGAGGCGATCGCGCTGGCAAGCAGGGTCATCGTGCTCTCCAGGCGCCCAGCAGAGATCGTCGCGTCGGTGGACGTCCCGTTCCCGTACCCGCGCGATCCCGGCGAGCTCCCGGCCACCCCCGAGTTCCGCGACATCTACGAGCAGATCTGGTCGCACCTGGCGAGCCAGATCGACGAGGACCAGGTGAGGAAGAGGTGACGACGTGAGCCGCTGGAGGGACTGGGCGCTGGCCTACGGCCTCCCGGCAGCGGTCATCTTCGCCCTTCTGGCCATCTGGCAGTGGCTCCCGCCGTCTGTGATCCCGGTCGACCTCACCAGCCGGCCGACGGAGGTGGTCTCACGCCTGGTGGAGCTGTTCACGTCGGGGGAGGTGCTCAACGACCTGTGGGCAACCACCAAGCAGGTGCTCATAGGGACGATCATCGGAGGGACGGCGGGAGTCCTCCTCGCCCTGTTCTCGTTGGCGATCCCACGGCACGTTCGCCTGGTCGTCAACCCGGTGGTCGAGATCGGCTACTCCATCCCCAAGCCGGTGCTCATCTCGCTGTTCATCCTCTGGCTGGGCATCGACGACGGCACGAAGATCGCCCTGGTGGTGTCGTTCGTCTTCTTCATCTTCTACTTCAACGCGAGGGAGGGGCTCGCCTCGGTGTCGCACGCCCCGGTTGAGGCCCTCGCCCTGATGGGAGCCTCGCGCCTGCAGATCTGGCGGCTGTACTACCTGCCCGCCCTGCGCCAGCACCTGGTGGCCGCCCTACGGCTGGCGTTGCCCCTGGCCTACTCCGCAGCCGTGTTCGCGGACCTTACCGTAAGCGGCCGCGAGGGCCTGGGCGTGCTCATCAACCGGGCCTTCGCAGCAGTCGACCCAGCGGGTGTGCTGGCGATCGTGCTCCTCATCGGGATCATCGGGGTGGTGATCGACGTGATCTTGGTCGCCTACCTGCACCGCCGGGGCCAGGAGACCTCGACGGCGGTGGCGAGATGAGCCATCGCCTGGCCGTGGTGGCCGGCTGGATCGGCGGGATCCTGGTCGTCCTGGCTGCGTGGAGGTACGTGCTCGTACCACTGAGCAGCCCGGTGTTCATGGCGCCGCCCCAGGAGGCGTTCGGCGAGATAGAGACGTGGTGGAGGAGGGGGATCCTCTGGAGCGCCGTGTGGACCACCTTGAGCACGACCCTTTACGGGGTCGTCGTGGGCGGAGGTGCGGGGGTGATCCTGGCGCTGCTCCTCGGGAAGGTCCCCACCTTGCGGCGGGTGAGCGACCCCCTCGTCATCGGCCTCTACGCCATGCCCAAGATCGTGCTGGTCCCTCTCGTGTTCCTCTGGTTCGGACGCAGCGTCGGGCCCAGGGTGGGCTTCGTGGCGCTGGGAGCGTTCGCCATCATGTACCTGCACACGACCACGGGGGTTCGCTCGGTCCCCGAGATGACCAAGTCGGCCCTGCGCCTCTTCGGGGCCTCCAGCTGGCAGGTGGATCGCCTCCTGGTGATCCCCAGTGCCAGCTCTCACATCGCGGCCGGGGTGTCGATCGCGGTCCCCTTCGCCCTGGTGACCACGCTCGTGCTCGAGGTGCTGCTCGCGCGTGACGGCCTGGGAGGCCTGCTGGCCCAGGAGGCGGCCTTGTTCAACGCGGCCGGGGTGCTGGCGGTCGTGCTGATGGGAACCGTGCTCGGCTTGCTCGGCACGGCCCTGGGCCGGTTGGCCGTCCGCGCCACGTCACCCGGATCCGGTCGCTCCTGAGGGGCGGCTACCGGTGCTGAGCGCAGGTCACCCGGTGAGGGTTCCCGTGCCCGCTCTCCCGCCCACGCACGAGATCGAGCCCGCCTGACCGGACTGCCCACCGCTCACCGCGATGGGATCGCAATCGACGTTCCACTGCTCGTGGTGGTACTCGAAGGTGACGACCCCGGAACCCTTGGCACCGGTGTCCCAGCCGGTGGGGTTGGATCCCTCCACCACCTCCAAGTCCAGGGCCCACTGCTGCCAGCTCGTCTGGAGCCAGCACGATCCCGCGGAGTTCACGGAGAAGCCGATGATGAAGTGGTCGTACTTGCCGTTGTCGACGACGCCGTCGGTCACGGTGGCCTGCCCGACGCAGTTCGCGTGCCCGTTCGGCCCTGCCTTGACGTGCACGCGGAAGGGAGCGCTGCCCTTGACGTTGATCACGGCGTACTGCCACTCGTAGTTGCCCAGCTCGGCCGGATCCATGGGTCGGCCGTTGGAGTCGATGACGGTGTCGGCATCGTCCACGAAGAGCGACGCAGGGCCGAAGGTGGCCGGCAGGGAGACGTCGACCCTCTCCTGGAGGTCGGAGAGGCTCGTGGCGTCCACCGTGGGGAGGGGCGTCGCCAGGAAGCGGAGGGTCGCCGTCGCGGCGCTGTAGGTGGGCGCCTCCAGCTTCACGGCTACGACGTCGCTGTCCTCCGGAGCCTGGTGCACGTCGACCACGGCGTTGGGTGCTGGGTCGTCGGGGCCCATGCCGATCATCGCCAGGGCCGTGTTGAGCGGAACGGAGCCCGCCTGGCGAACAGGCCGGTCGGTGAACCACGTCACCGTGGGGGACACGCCGGTCAGCTCCAACACGTAGACGGTCGAGTCGCTCTCGCTCAGCGGGCTCCACGTACCGCCTGCCGCCCTGAAGTCGTAGAGGAGCGAGGCCTCCTGCGCCCCGGCCGGCAGGGCCGATGCCGGCGTCGCCTCGGTGGTGTCGGGGCCGGCGGCGCTCGGGGGTTCGTCTCCCGAACTGCAGGAGGCCGCGATCAGCGCTGCGATCGAGACCACCAGCGCGACCGTCCTCGCGCTTGCGGACGTGGATCGGCTCATCTCATCCCCCTGTCGGGCTCGGACGCCCGTTCGAGCACTCGGACAGGCAGCAGACACTACCCCTGAGGTCCGGCCGGACCAGGTCACCACGCGAACGCCACTCCTCCGGCGACTCCGAACCTTCGCTGGCCGGCGGGACGCGATCTACTTCGGCACGGTCAACCTCCGGATCCCCCTCCCGTCGGTGCGCACGGTGACGGTCCGGGGCTCCCTGCCCAGGATCTGGGGATCGCTGCTCAAGATCCGGTCGTCCACGTGCAGCTCGACGCCGAGGGGGACGGTCACCTCCACGGATGGAGCCCGATGGCGAGCCAGCTCGAGCGCGGGAGCCGGTTCGTCGCGACGGCGCGCATCGATGTTGGAGGCGATCGCTTCGACGTCCTGCGCGCCGACGAGCACCACGTCCACCAACCCGTCGCCCGGGTCCGCTTCGGGGGCCAGGGCCACGTTGGGCCCGACGTGGCCGACGTTGAGCACCTCCACGGCCACGTAGGCGCCGGACAGGTCCCGTCCGTCGACCGTCACTCCCCACGGCTGGGTCGCAGCCCGGTCCAGGAGCTCGCTCAGCAGATCGAGGGCGCTCCCGACCGTCTTGTCCGAGACGCCTCGTTCCTGGCGAGCCACCGCTTCGGCCAGGAGGCCAGCGAAGAGCCCGCCGCCGAAGGACTCCACGAAGCGGGAGGAGCGTCCACCGCTCGCGGCCAGCGGCAGGTCGTAGGTGCGTCGTCGGCCCCTGGCCACCTCGTCCAGGAACCCCGAGGGGACCGCCGCAGGCAGGCCGAGGCTCGTGGCGATGTTGTTGGCCGTCCCCATGGGCGCCACGGCGACGTCCAGGCTCTTGGCCAGCTCGCCGGGTGCTTCGGCGAGCGCCAGGAGGACCTTGGCGACGGTCCCGTCGCCTCCTGCCACGACGAGCAGGTCGAGCGAGCACCCGAGAACCTCGTCCCAACGGTCTTCCTTGGAAGAGCGGTAGGCCACGTCGTGGCCCGCCGCCTCCCAGGCCTCGCGGAGCTCCTCGGCCCCGCCGTCGTCCTCTCCGGCCTTCGGGTTGTGGATGATCGCTATCTTCATGCCCCTCGACCTACCCGTGCCCGTCCGCCTCATGGGGTTCGGGCCCGAAACCCCCCCCAGTGGTCGGCCGGCGGTGGGAGGGGAGTGGCAGCACCGCCCGGGAAGCGGCGGGCACCCGCTGTGCGCCAGTTCGGCCGAGCGCGTTCGAACGTGCCGGTAAGGTTCCCGCATGGCTACCTCGTTTCCCCCGCTCGACGGATCCGCGCCCAAGCAGCAGCAGTTCTCCGAACCGCCCGAGTTCGGGATCGACCCCGACAAGCGCTGGACGGCGACGATGCAGACCTCGTTGGGGGAGCTGGTGATAGCGCTCGACGCCGTCCAGGCACCCAAGACGGTCAACAACTTCGTCTTCCTCGCGCTCAACCACTACTACGACGGCGTGATCTTCCACCGCATCATCGAGGGCTTCATGTGCCAGGGCGGAGACCCCACCGGAACCGGTCGCGGTGGTCCGGGATACCAGTTCGACGACGAGCTCCCGAGGCCCGGTCAGTACCAGATCGGCTCGGTGGCGATGGCCAACGCCGGTCCGAACACGAACGGCAGCCAGTTCTTCCTGGTCTCGGGCCCCAGCGGCACGGGCCTGCCGCCCCAGTACAGCCTGTTCGGCCAGATCGTGAAGGGCCTCGACGTGCTGGACGAGATGCAGCGGGTGCCGACGAGCCGCGGCGACCGACCTAACGACGACGTGGTGATCGAGTCGGTCACGATCTCCGCCGCAGACTGAGCACCTCGCTCGCCCGGCGTGGTCGCGATGCATGGCCATGCGGATCACTCCGAGCCGACCGAAGCCGGAAGCTATCTGGAGAACGCTCTCCTGTAGGAGGCGGGGGTGGTGCCGAGGCGGCGCTGGAAGGCTCGGTGCATGGTCTCGCGCCGGTGGAAGCCGCAGCGCCGGGCGATGGCGTCGATCCCCAGGTCGGTGGACTCTAGGAGCTGGCGAGCGGCGTCGAGTCGTGTGGCCTCCACGTAGCCGGCGGGGGTGTGTCCCGTCTCCGCCTTGAAGCGCCGCGCCAGGTGGCGCTCGCTCCAGCCGCACCGCCGGGCGATGGCGGCCGTGGAGAGATCGCCGCCGAGGTTGGCATCGATCCATGAGAGGAGATCGGCGATCTCTTCTCCCTCCGTGCCGCTCGGCGCGCTCGAGGCCAACCGTGGGCTGTACTGCGACTGCCCGCCCGTGCGCCGCACCGGGAGCACCATCCAGCGAGCGATCTCGTGGGCGAGGCCCGCCCCCAGGTCGTCGGCGATGAGGGCAAGGGCGAGGTCGATCCCCGCAGTGACCCCCGCAGAGGTCCACACACCGCCGTCCCGTACGTAGATGCTGTCGACCTCCACCTGTACCGAAGGGTGCCGCTCGGCGAGGAGATCGGCCACCACCCAGTGCGTGGTGGCGCGCCGCCCGTCCAGGAGGCCGGCCTCGGCCAGCAGGAACGTGCCAGAGCACACGGATGCCACCCGGCGAGCCCGACGAGCCAACCGGGCGACGTGGTGCACGAGGTCCCGATCGCCGGCGGCGTCCATGAACCCCACGCCCCCCACGGTGACGAGGGTGTCCAGCGGACCCCGCACCGAGGCGATCGGCTCGGTGCGCACGGTCAAGCCTCCGGAGAGGGTCGCCTCCTGCCCGGTGCCCAGGAAGCGCAGCCGGTAGGGCTCGCCACCCGCGAGCAGGTTGGCCTGGGTGAACGCCGAGGAAGGGCCCGTCAGGTCCAGGGCCTCGGCCCCTTCGTAGACCACGATGGCGACGGTCCTGCGCATGTCTGAGATAGTCACAACTGTGTCCTTGCCGACATGGAGAGATCATTCCACGATCTAGCCATGCAGATCGCACTCGTCCTGTACGACCGGTTCACTGCCCTAGACATCGTGGGGCCGTTCCAGACGCTCGCCGAGATCCCGGGCATGGACCCGGTCTTCGTCGCCGAGCGGCCCGGTCTGGTCCGTGACCACACCCGTGTGATGTCCATGCAGGCCACCACGTCGTTCGCTGAGGTGCCGTCCCCCGACATCGTGGTGGTGCCCGGAGGGCTGGCCAGCGGTGACGTCACGGCGGACGATCCCGTGGTCACCTGGCTGCGGGCGGTGCACCCGACGACGACGTGGACCACCAGCGTGTGCACGGGGTCGATCTACCTGGCGCTGGCCGGGATCCTCGACGGGGTCGAGGCGACGTGCCATTGGAGCGATCTCGCCCGGCTGGCCGAGCTGGGCGCACGTCCTACGGAGGAGCGGGTGGTGATCCGCGGCAAGGTGGTCACGGCCGCCGGTGTCTCCTCGGGGATCGACATGGGCCTCACCCTTGCCGCCGAGATGTTCGGCCCCGACGTGGCCCGCGCCGTCCAGCTGGCCATCGAGTACGACCCCCAGCCGCCCTTCGACTCGGGCTCTCCCTCCAAGGCCGGCCCCGAGATCACCGACCTCGTCCGCTCCATGCTCGTGGCCCCCGGCCGAACTGGGTAGAGCGCTCTTCGTCGGGTCAGGCCAACCACTCGATCCATGGGCCATGCCGATCGGTGAACGCCCATCCTGCGCGCGTGCTCCGGTTCGTATGGACTTGTACGACGTGGAGGTGATGGGACTCGAACCCACGACTTCCTGCTTGCAAAGCACCTAGTCCGGGCCGCTGACCAGGGCGTTAGCAAGGTTTACGCCCCGAACTCCCCCGAACCCTTGACCGAACGGGGCAGCCTCTGACATCGCCTGACCGTTGCAGTCGCGTTCCAACATCTCCCGCCAAGAGCAGGATCAGCTGGCGATCGAGTCCCATCGCAGGGCGATCGCGGCGGTGGACAACGGAGCGTTGGATCGGTCCCGTCCCGTCGGCGAGGAAGACCCTGGACCGGGCGGGCCTGGGTCTCGGCGACATGGACCTCGTCGAGCTCAACGAGGCGTTCGCGTCACAGGTCCTCGCCTGCGCTCGGGAGTGGGGCTTCTCCGAACGGGGCCTCGCCGCCATTTTCGAGCGAGTGGACTGATCGCCGTCATCGGCCCAACGTGGCCAGCAGCTCGCGCCCCCGCTCCAACCCGAGGTCGAGGTTCTCGCCGAGGTGGTGGCGAAGCTGGATCACGTTGTCGCTCCCGAGTCGATCCAGCAGGCCGGTGGCTCGCAGCGCGTCGAGTCCTCGGTCACCGACCCCGCTCACCACCAGGAGGCAACCCGCTGCCTCGAGCTGGTCGTGATAGCGGCCGAGGGCCTTGAGGAACGTGCTGGAATAGGTCGACAGGAGGCCCATGTTCAGCACGACGACGCCGGGCGGTGCGCCTGGGACGGGATCCGGGGTGGTGTCGAGCAGCACTGGGACCTCGGCGAAGAAGTTCGGTCCCTCGTAGGCCATCACCAGGACACCACCAGCCGGGACGGTCTTCGGTGGCTCTTCGAAGCTGACCACCCACCCGGTGTCGTCGCGTGTGCACTCGTGGAACCTGGCCCGGTTGCCCGACGAGCTGACGAAGTCGATCAGCGACAGCACAGCACCGCCCACGATCGCCCACTGCAGCGGCACGACGAGGCTGAGCGTCAGAGCGGTGAGGAGGAAGAAGGCCGGACGTCGACCGGTGCGCCAGGCCAGGCGCGCGTCGGGGAGGCGTCCGATGATGATCTCGATGCCGATCACGAACAGCAGGCCGCCGACCACCGCCTCTGGGATGCGGCCAACTACGGGTGAGAACAGCACCACGAGCAGGATCAGCCAGACCGACGCGAAGACGCCGGCGCGGCGGCTGATGGCACCGCCCTCGACCGCCACCGCTGTCCGGGAGAGCGATCCACCGATCCCGGGTGACTGGAACATCGAGCCGACCACGTTGCCGACGCCCTGTCCGAAGAAGTCCCGGGACGAGCTCGCCTCGGGGCCGGTCGGGTTCGGGAAGGCGGGGCGGATGCCCGCGCCCTGGGCCAGGGCGACGAAGGCGATCGAAAGCGATCCGGCTAGGAGCTCCGGCACAAGGGAGAGGTCCGGCAGGTCGGACGTGCTGCGCGGGATCGGCAGAGCGTCCAGCCCCGAGGGGATGGTGGCCACGTCGGAGATCAGCTCGGTTTCGATGCCGAACATCCAGACCACCGCTGTGCCCAGCACGACGCCGAGGACGAGGGCGACCCGGCGGGTCGGCCGCCAGGCCTTGAGGGCGAACACGCCTGCGATCGTGCCAACTCCCACGGCCATCGTCGCCGGCTCCCACGACCCCGGGTGCAGGAGGATGTCGAGGGCCTCGACGACCTTGTTGGAGGCCCCAGTCGGCTTGTAGCCGAAGATGTCGCCGAACTTCCCAACCGTGATCAGAACTGCGACGCCCATGACGAAGCCGGTCATCACCGAGTTCGACACGTAGTTCACGAGCTTGCCCAGCTTGAGGACGCCGAGCGCCACCATCACCAGGCCGGCGACGAGGGTGAGTGTGAACACCGCCTGGGTGTTGCCCGTCAGGTCCGCAGAGTCGAGCACACTCTTCGTGGTGAGGGCGATCGCCGAGGTGAGGGTGCTGATCATGAGCACCGAGCCCGTGGTGAGCGCGCTTGCGGCCACCGGGGCCATGCCCGAGTAGACGCCCAGCATGGGTGGGAGACCCGCCAGCTGGGCGTACCCGATGCCTTCGGGTATCGAGTACAGCCCCGCGACCAGGCCCCCCGTCGCGTCCCGTACGATCCCTCGACCCCGGGACGAGGCCGCTCTAAGTAGTTGCAACGTCGCCGGGAACCCAGGCGCCCTCGAACCAGGGCTCGAGCGGCCCGTAGAGGCGGAGGATGGCGAACCAGCGCTTGCCGGCGATCGTCTGGATCCAGTTCTCCTCGTGGGCGTCGGGAGGGTTCGGCCCGAAGCTCAGCTTGATCGACCCGTCGGGTTCGTAGGACAGGGCGTCGCGCTGGCTGTTGCGGCTCGGGAACGGCTGGCTGGTCTGCAGCTCGGAGCGGGTCTGTGGGTCGTAGACGACCACCGACCAGAAGTCCTTGGCGGGGACGTTCGCCGGCAGCGTGAGCTCGTAGCGCTGCCCACCGTCGAGGTATTCGCCTCGCGCGTCGTGGTCCGTGATCGCGTACTGCGAGCCGATGCCCGGCATCTCGAGTGCCATCGCCGGGGTGTTCACCGTGGCGAGGTAGAAGAACAACGTGCGTGCGTCGAGGTTGCGGCCGCCGGCTCCTCCGTCGATGAGCCATCGGTGGTCCCCACCGATGAAGCCGGTCTTCCACGCCCGGTCCGGGAACAGGAAGGCTTCCCGGTCGCGGGTCTTGAAGGCGATCGCCCTGGCGGTGCCGTTCGCGACGCTCGCGGCTTCGTCGAGGATCGACCGCATGCGCTCGTCCGGCTCGAACGGGACGCCCTTCTGGATCCCGATCGAGGAGAGCAGACCCCTGGTCTCGGGATCGATCAGGTCGATCGGCTCGCGCTCGATGACTGCAGCGAGCTCGTCGTAGAACGCTGCGTTGTTGGCGTGGATGGTGTTGAAGCGCTGCCGGGACATCGAGGTGAACTGCGTCGGCGGTGGGTCGTCGGCCTGTGCGAGCGGGTAGACGCGCACGCCCTCGCGCATGGCTCGCGTCGCGTCATCGGGTGATCCGTCGACGAGCAGGCCACGGAGGATGAGCCAGTTCACGGCCGATGGCGTGCGGGCGACGAAGCAGCCGTCGGGCACCGGGCCGTCGTAGTCGGTGGGGACGATCAGGTACGTGCCACCTCGACCTCGGTCGGGACCTGGCCGGCCCATGTCGACCACGAACCGGAACCAGGCGTCGTTGACGGTTCCCGGCCCGCAACCCGGGGGGATCTCGACGATGGTCGGCCCGTCGCGGTCGAGGTCGAGGATGCCCGAAACGTACACCGTGTCCGTGTTGCCGGTGAGGAACAGCGGGTTCGAGTCCAGCAGGTCGTCCGCTATCGCGACCTTGTTGCAGGCGTCGATGCCGAGGCCGACCATCCCGGCGCGCATCGCCTCCAGCGACGCCGCAGGGACGCACTGCAAGAAGGCCTCGACGGCCCGAAGGAAGTCGAGGTTGTCGAAGAGCCTCTCTGCGGTCTGGTCGGTGGGAAGGCCGTCGCTGAACTCGAGGGTGCCTATCCGTGTCTCCACCCGGTCGGGTGTCTGGATCTTGGCCGGGATCACGAACCCCTCAGACATCGCTTCTCCTAGTTTCGTCAGGTCGCGTTCAGCAGGGGATCGCTCACTGGTCAGGTCAGGTCAGGTCAGGTAGCGCACGTTCACGCCGTGGATCGTCCCCTCGAACGGGAAGGGCGCCCGGTCGAAGTAGTCGAGCGAAACCGGGCTGCCGAGGCAGGTGCCGATGTCCAGGCAGTCGTTGGCGGTGAACAGCAGGGGCACGCTGATCGGCACCTGGCCCGTCGCCAGGACCTCGCCGCTCGCCGAGATCGTGATGTCCAGTGGCCCACCGGGGCGAGCCTCGACGTAGACGGTCTTGATCTCCAGCGTGGTGCTCCCGGCTGGAAGCGGCTCGGGCGACCGGATCTTGGTGCGCTGGAGGATGAAGAGGTTGTACTCGTAGCAGAGGTGGCCGTCGTCCATGTAGCAGGTCAACCCGCCGCTGTTGGCGCCAAGAGCGTAGAGCACCCCGCTCGCCGACTCCGGCAGATCGGCCCGGATGGTCACGACGTTCTCTCGGTTGCCGAGGGCAGGAGCGCAGAACTCGGGCATGCGGACGATGTCGTCGGTGAAGTTCCACTCCCGGTAGGGCGTCGAGATCCGCAGCTCGGGGTGGTACACCGGCACCCAGAGCCCTCCTCCGATCGGGTAGACGCTGTTGCGGGCTGCCTCGATGGCGAACACTTCGCGCAGCTCGGCCAGCTTGTCGGGGTTCTCGGCGGCGAGGTCGTCGGCCTGGGTCCAGTCCTCGTCGAGGTGGTAGAGCTCCCAGGTGTCCTGGTCGGGCGTCCAGTCCTGGATGCCGGGCGGGGTGCCGGGGAGCCAGGGCGTGCGGGGGCCGAAGGCCGAGGCCATCCAGCCGTCGTGGTAGATGGCCCGACTGCCCATGATCTCGAAGTACTGGGTGCGCAGGCGCCCCTCGGCATCGGGGTCGTCGAAGGTGTAGGCGAAGCTGACCCCGTCGAGGGGCTGCTGCTCCACCCCTCGGACGACCCGTGGCGGGGTGATGCCGAGGATCTCGTAGAGCGTGGGCACGAGGTCGTTGCAGTGGTGGAACTGCGTGCGTGGCTTCGGGTCGGGAGCGATGTTGCCCGGCCAGCGCACGACCATGGGGTTCCGGGTCCCGCCCAGGTGGGAGGCGAGCAGCTTCATGCCCTTGTAGGGCGTGCTGCCGGCCCAGGCCCAGCCGGCGTGGTACTGGTTGTCGGTCTTGGGCGAGCCGAGCACGTCGAGGCCCCCGAGCTCGTCGAGGGCCTTGATGTGCATGTCGACGGTGGTGGGGATGCCGTTCTGGGCCAGGAGCTCGCTGATCGTGCCGTTCTGGCCCTCGCCCGACGAGCCGTTGTCGCCCCAGATGTAGAAGATCAGCGTGTCGTCGCCGTAGCCGAGCCGCTCGAGCTCGTCGATGAGCCGGCCGACCTGCACGTCGACGTGCTCGGCGAAGCCGGCCGCGATCTCCATGAGGCGGCGCTGGAACGGCTTCTCCGACTCGGGGATGTCCTCCCACGCCGGAATGGTGGGGTCGCGCGGGGTGAGCTCAGCCGTATCGGGGATCCAGCCCTGCTGCTTGGCCCGCTCGAACACCCGCTCGCGGTACGCGTCCCAGCCGTCGTCGAACTTGCCGGCGTAGCGGTCCGCCCACTCCTTCATGATGTGGTGCGGGCCGTGCAGGCAGCCGCTCGCCCAGTACATGAAGAAGGGCTTGTCCGGCTCGAACGCCTTGTGCTCGTGGAGCCACCGGATGGCGTCGTCGGCGAGGTCCTCGCTGAGGTGGTAGCCCTCCTCCGGCCGCTTCGGCGGGAGCACGCTCGTGGTGTTGCGCACCAGGTTCGGTTCGTACTGCGACGCCTCGCCGGCGAGGAAGCCGTAGAAGTACTCGAAGCCTTTGCCCGTGGGCCAGTTGTGGTACGGCCCCGCGGGGGTCGTCTCCTCCGCCGGGGTGTTGTGCCACTTCCCGAACGCCGCGGTGGCGTAGCCGTAGTCGGTCAGGACCTCCGCTGCGAGCGCCGTGCTCGCCGGGATGTGACCTGAGTAGCCGTCCCAGTCGTTGGCCAGCTCGGCGATCTGGCCGTTGCCGATGCGGTGGTGGTTGCGCCCCGTGAGCAGCGAAGCGCGGGTCGGCGAGCACATCGCCGTCGTGTGGAACCGGTTGTAGCCGATGCCCTGCTCCCGGATCCGGGAGAGGGTGTCGGTGCGCACCTCCCCGCCGAACGTGCTGGGCAGCCCGGGTCCGGCGTCGTCTATGAGCACGACGAGGATGTTCGGGGCGTCCTCCGCCAGCCGCCGCGGCTCCACCCGACGCTCGTAGGTCGAGTCCTGCATGGTGCGCCCGGCGACAGAGGCCGAGGGGGTGGGGGTGAACGGCAACGAGTCCTGAACGGGCAGCTTCGGGAAGGTTGTCGTCATCGGATCTCCTTGATCACGTCGATCTTCGTGCCGAAGAGGATCTCACCCGGCGAGCAGCTTGGCCTTCTGGGCGTCGAACTCGGCGTCGGTGAGGATGCCCTGCGCCCTGAGGTCGCCCAGCTGCTGCAGCTGCTGTATGAGCGACTCCGATTGCGAGGTGGCGGCTGCGGGCTGCGGCACCGGTTGCGGCGGCGCCGGCTGGGGTGGCGGAGGCGGCTGAGCGGCGCTGTACGCCTCCTCGCGCTCGGCGTAGATCTGGGCGTCGCGCTGGGCGAACCGCTCCGCCTGGCGGCGTTGGACGCGTCCGCTCACCGCGGTCGCGGTGCCGGCTACGGCGGCGGTGCGCGCGACACCTCTCAACAGTCCGGGCATGGGATCCTCCTATGGGGTGTTGGACGCTACGTTCAGCTCTGGTCGAGCTCGTCGAGCACGGCCAGGATGTCGGCTGCAGGGATCCGCGCAGAAGCGATGAGCTCGCCGCCGGCGCGCCAGGCGGCGGCGACGAAGGGTGCGGCCCAGCGGTTCTCGAAGACGATCAGGACGGCGCGGGTGCCAGGGTCCATCGCGTCGGCCGCCGCGGCCATGTCGTCGTCGCCCAGGAGCCCCGACCGTGCGCCCTCGAAGACGGCGAACGTGCGGTCGATCTGGTCGAGAGCGATGCCCGAGACCGAGCCGTCGACCTCCTTGCGGACGGCGAGCAGGTCGTAGAGCGCGATCTGGCCAGACTCGACCAGCGCGGCGAGGGCGGCCGCGGTCTCGTCGAGCGGCCGGTCACCGGGGAACTCCAGCAGGATGTAGTCGATCGGGCCGAGTACCTCGGCATCAGCGGGAAGCGGGGTCAAGGTGGATACCTCCGGGTCGGACGGGGGCGCCGCGTCAGGGGCTCCGATCATCGCCTGGCCGGAGGGCTTGCAGCATCACCTCTATGAGGTGATGTCCGGCTGTCCCCATCGGTCCACGCTGGTGAGCGACGGCATCTTCGAGCCCAGCCCCACGAGTGACGGATCGGACCCATCGAGGTGGACTACACCGACGCCCTTCGCCGCATCGCCATGGTCGACGTCGCGTACGTGGGTGCGCTCCTGCGCGGCGACGACGCCGAGCTCACCCCGCGGGTCGACGAGAAGGTGCTCACCCTCGCGAGGGTGGCTGCCCTCGCAGGGTCGCGGGCACCGGCGCACGCCTACGCCGTGGCCGTCGACGAGGCTCTCGGTGCTGGTGCTTCACCTGACGAGATCGTCGGGATCCTGACGGGGGTCGCCCCGATCATCGGATCGGCAGCTCTCGCCGCGGCCGCGCCGGCGCTCGCCCTCGCCCTCGGCTATGACACCGAGCTCGCGCTCGAGCAGCCCGAGAGCCACGACTCCCTGCCGTAGGTTGCTGCCCCTTCCTGAGATCCACCTGCCATCCGGCACGGACCACTCGATCCGAGCTAGGAGAGGCCCAGGTCCCGCGCCCGCTCCACGGCCTCGCCCCGGGACGTGACCCCGAACTTCCTGTAGATCGACCCTGCGTGGGTGTGCACGGTGTGGCGGGAGATGAAAATCTTCTCGCCTATCTCGGCGAACGTGAGGTGGGTCGGCAGGTAGCCGAGCACCCGCAGCTCCGCCGGCGTCAACGCCGTGACTCCGGCGAGCTCGGGTGCCAGCAGGCGTCGAACACGTGCGACCTCGTCGATGAGCGCCCCCAGATCGGGTCGCCTCGCGACGATCGAGTCGATCTCGCCGAGCAGCGACGCAGCGGTCGACCTGTCTCCGGTCGTGGCGTAGGCGGTCGCCATGCTGGTGCGCAGGCGCACGGCGGTGTGGGGGACGACGTAGGTGCCCAGGCCCCTCGAAGCCATGGCTACCTCCAGGTGCTGCTCGGCACGCTGGTGGTCGTGGTGGTGCAGGGCGAGACGCGCAGCCGCCGCGTGCGCCATGGCACCCTCGAGGTAGTTGGAGGGGACGATGACCTCGGCTCGGTGCAGCGCCAGCTCCACGCGGTCGGCGGCGGTCTCCCAGTCGGAGCCGTCGATCGCGAGCAGCGCCCGACCGACGATCGGGACGAGCAGGGGTGGCCGGCCCGCGTCCAGGTCCGCGCACACGGCGTCGTCGTAGAGCTGCGCAGCCGCGTCCCGATCCCCGGCCAGCTCGCGCGCCTGTCCGAGGAGCCAGACCGCGGTCGAGCGCCACGGGCTCCAAGCCGGTGCTCCTTGGACCGCGAGCTCGGCATCATGGTTCATCGCCGCCACGCCGTCGGCGCAGACGAGGGCCCGGAACGCCGACCTCGATGCGCCGAAGGAGAGCCATCCGTCCTCCGTCGCCCCGTCGAACGTGAGGTGCTCCAACCGGGCGGCCAGCTCCTCGGCCTGCGCCGGTCGGGCGGTGACCGCCGCGAGCCACCCTGCCAGCACGGCCAGCGGGGGGTGCTGGTCCACCGCAGCCCCGCCGGCCTCCCGGAGCCAACGTTCGACCGTCGTTGCACGGCCGTCGTCGTAGGCGGGCTGCAGGACGCTCGTCAGCAGGGGACCCAGGCGGCGGACGTCGCGTGCGCGCAGCAGGTACTCGATCGCCCGATCTGTCTCGTCGTTCGCCTCGCACCAGGTCGCTGCCCGCCCGAGGATCTGGGCATCGTGGCCGGGCGGGCGCCGGCTGCCGCGCTCGCCGATGAGGAACTCGCGGAACAGCGAGTGCAGGCGATACCGATCACGCTCCTCGCCGATCGCGACCGCGAACAGGTTCGACTGCTCCAGCCTGCGCAGGAGCTGAGCCGAGGTGCCGATCTCCAGGACGTGATCGCACAGCGAAGGGTGCATCTCGTCGAGGAGCGCTGCGTCGAGGAGGAACTCCTGGAGGTCGGCGTAGGTGTCGTCAAGGACGTGGTGGAAGAGGTAGTCGGCGAGGAAGGGGTTCGAGCCCTTGATGGTGAGCGTGCCGCTCACCAGGTCGTCGTCCTTCCGCCGCGAAACGAGCACCGAGAGGTAGACCCCCGCTGCCCAGCCCTCCGTCCTATCGGCGACCTGGCTGGCCCGTTCCGGCGAGATCGCCAGCCCCTCCGCCTCGTAGACGCTTCGCACCCCGTCCGCGTCCAGGACGAGGTCCTCCGCACCGATCTCGACGACCTCGGCCGAGACCCTCCGGCGGGAGACGAACGGAGGCGCTGCTCGCCCGGACACCACCAGCTGCGAACCGGCCGGCACGTGGTCGACCAACCCGTCGATCAACGTACGGCCGTCTTCGTGCACGATCAGGTGGACGTCGTCGAGGACGAGCACGAACCGTTCCTTGGCATCCAGGAGAGCGCTTCCCAGGAACGCCACCGCCGAGGCTCCCGACCCGACGATCGGGCCTCGGATCTCGTCGGCCAACGAATCGGGGGCGAGCCCGCGGGCTCCCAGCCCGGTGGCGATGTCCTTGGCCAACGCCACCGGGTCGTCGTCGGTGGCGTCGAGCGACACCCACACCACGACCCGGTCGTCGACGGCGGCCAGCTCGACCAGCAGCGTGGTCTTTCCGTAGCCGGCGGGCGCGGTGACCACCGCCAACGGCCGGTCCGAAGCGGCGAGGCGCTCGATCAGGCCCGAACGGGAGACGGTGGCCACCCGTCGGGCAGGCACACGGTGCTTACCCGGGATCGCCGCGTGGTCGGGCGGCGTCGAGCTGCGGCTTCCCACGTTCCCGAGGGTAGTGGCCACCCTCGCCACCTCGAGGTGCCGCATGACGCCAGACTGGTGGAGGTTCAGCGTGACGCCCCAGAGGAGCCTGATTCTCCTCACCCTCCACCCACGGCCCAGCTCCACGGTGCGCTCTTTGCGCCGACCTGACCCGGGCGGTAGACGTTGGGACGGTTGCTCAGGGCGCCAGCGTGCGCAGGAGCCGTTGGGCTCTGTCGAGCGTCGTGGCGACACGCCTCTCGCGCGAAGCAGCTCCGACGAAGACGGCCATCCGCTTGGCGGTGTCCTGCGACCCCACCCAGTCGCGAAGGTCCTGCTCGGTGTACTTGGCCGTCGCGCGGTAGACCACGACCGGCGTGCGCCAGGAATCGAGATGCTGGTCCCGGTAGCCCGCCGGGTCCATCGTTGCAGGAATGGGAACGGTCGTTCCTCGGGATTGCGGTCGGACTCGTCGTAGATGCCCCCCAGACCCGCCGTGCTCCTGATCGTCGGCCAGCGTCGTTTCGACCACGCTCGGGCGCGTCGTTCGATGAGGTGTTGGCGCTCGTCGAGTGTTCGACGCATGTCGTGGCTCATGGGGCCGCTGGCGTCCGGGATGAGCCCGGCGATCAGGTGTGGGGCCTGTCGGCGGCGGGCGGTGCCGGTGCGGCGCTGGCCGGTGGCGTTGACGACCCGGTAGTGCAGCACCGCGGCGATGTCATCAGCGTCGGCGAAGCCTCGGACGGCGACCAACCGCGGCAGAAGCGTGTCGGGAACATGGCCGTTCGCTTCGGCGCGGCGCAGCTCGGCTGCCAGTGCTCCGAATGCTTCCGAGGCGATCACCATGTCCACCTGCTCGACGTGAGGCCGGAACGTTCAAGCAGCGGCCCAACGGTCGGCAGGCGTCCGCGGCGGTCCTGCTGGCCGGCAGGATGGCTTGGAGCAGGTGAACCGGCGCATCGACGCCCAACACGGTGAGTACGCCGACGTCTACGCCCGCTGCGACGACACCAACCGCCGCCTGTGCAACCAAGCCTTCTTCACCCGCATCTACCTCCAGGCCGACGCCGAGGCATGGGGGGCCCTACCCTGACAGCACACGAGGCCCAAACCTCGCCAAACGTTGTATCAGGCGAAGTTTGAACCTCGTGCGTCGGGTGGAGGTGATGGGACTCGAACCCACGACTTCCTGCTTGCAAAGCAGGTGCTCTAGCCAGCTGAGCTACACCCCCGCGGGGAGTTGCAGTTTACGACAGCGCCGGCGAGTCGGCGCCAGCGGGGGAGGAGGTGCGCCGGGCTATCGGTGCCGGGGGATGGAGGGGAACTCCTTGGCGGGACAGGTGTCCATCACCACGTCGAGGCCCGCCTCGGCAGCCCTTGCCGCCGCTGCTTCGTCGATCACGCCCATCTGCAACCAGACGGCCTTGGCTCCCACGGCGATGGCCTGGTCCACGGCCTCCCCGGCCAGCTCCGAGCGCCTGAACACGTCGACCACGTCGATCTGCTCGTCGATGGAGGCGAGGTCGGGGTGCACGGTCTCGCCATGGATCTCGCCCGAGGCGTTCGGGTTCACCGGGATCATCCGGTAGCCCTCGTCCTTGAGCATCGCAGCGATGTGGTTGCTGGTGCGCCACGGGTCGGGCGAGCATCCCACGACCGCCCAGGTGCGGCTCTCCTGGCGGATCTTGCGGATGACATCCGGATCGTTGCGATGCATGTCACCTGTCTACCGCCAAGAGGCCGCAGAAGCGGCCCGGAGGTCCGGAAAGGCAACGGGCGCCCGGGCCGGCGTCGTGCCGATCCGGGCGCCCGCAGGAGACACCACGACGTGACCGCGGGGGTCAGCCCGAGGCGGGCTTGCCCAGCGTGCCGCGGACCTCCAGCAGCTTGTCGCGCAGCTCGTGCTGCTCGTGGCCCAGATCGTCGATCCACAGGTCGATCGCCTGGGTCAGGGTTGCGGTGCGGTCGCCGGCCATCACGGCGGCGGCCTCGGCGGTGTCCGCGGCCAGCGCGCTCGCATCGGCCTCGATGAAGTCCACCATGGCGGTCGTCTTGCGCTTCGAGAACCCGATGGCGATGAGCAGCACCACCAGCGCAGCTCCGGCCACCACGAAGCGCCAGCCGCTGTCCTGCAGGCCGATGATGGCAGGCAGCACCAGGAGCGCCACGAGGTTCATCACCTTGATGAGCGGGTTGAGAGCCGGGCCGGCGGTGTCCTTGAACGGGTCACCCACCGTGTCGCCGATGACGGCGGCCTTGTGGGCCTCGGAGCCCTTGCCGCCCTCGTGGC
>CAZHBH010000007.1:0-51263 GCA_964530525.1 uncultured Rhabdothermincola sp.
AGCGAGCAGCCGAAGGCTGTCGCGAACGCCAGTCCCGAGAGGAGGGCCCGGGGCGACTTCCCCGACCATCCCTGGCGTTCCCACCTGCAGCGCAGCGCCCTCACGCTCAAGGGGCTCTCGTTCGCTCCCACGGGCGCTCTCGTCGCCGCCGCCACCACGTCGCTGCCCGAGACACCCGGCGGCGAGCGCAACTGGGACTACCGCTTCAGCTGGATCCGCGACTCCACGTTCGCGCTCTGGGCGCTCTACACCCTGGGCTTCGACTGGGAGGCCAACGACTTCTTCTGGTTCATCGCCGACGTCGCCGAGCGCGACGACCAGCTCCAGGTGATGTACGGCGTGGACGGCGAGCGCGACCTGGAAGAGCACATCTTGGACCACCTCCAGGGATACGACGGCGCCAAGCCGGTGCGGATAGGAAACGCGGCGTACGACCACAAGCAGCACGACCTGTGGGGCGCCGTGCTCGACTCGGTGTACCTGCACACGCGCTCGAGCGACCGCCTCGACGACCGGATCTGGCCCATCCTCAAGCGCCAGGTGGAGGCCGCCCTCACCCACTGGCGGGAGCCCGACCGGGGCATGTGGGAGGTGCGGGGCGAACCCCAGCACTTCACGTCGTCGAAGGTGATGTGCTGGGTGGCCGCCGACCGGGGCGCCCGCCTGGCCCGCATCCGCGAGGAGCACGACACCGCCGAGCGGTGGCAGCACGCCGCCGACGAGATACATGCCGACATCTGCGAGCACGGCCTGGACGACAGGGGGGTGTTCACCCAGCACTACGGCACCACGGCGCTAGACGCGTCGGTGCTGCTGATGGTCCTGTTCGGCTTCCTGCCTGGCACCGATCCGCGCATGAGGGCCACGGTGCTGGCCATCGCCGACGAGCTCACCGAGGAGGGCCTGGTGCTGCGGTACCGGGTGAAGGAGACCGACGACGGCCTCTCCGGCGAAGAGGGCACGTTCACCATCTGCTCGTTCTGGCTGGTGTCGGCGCTGGTGGAGATCGGCGAGTACGTGCGGGCACGTGAGCTGTGCGAGCGCCTGCTCTCGCTGGCCAGCCCCCTCGACCTCTACGCCGAGGAGATCGATCCTCGCACCGGGCGCCACCTGGGCAACTTCCCCCAGGCCTTCACCCACCTGGCTCTCATCAACGCCGTCATCCACGTGATTCGCGGCGAAGAGGCGATGCCGCACAACCGCTTCCTGCCCGCTCCCACCCAGTCGCACGGAGCGTGACCCCCGTAGCTATATTCTTGATCTCAGTACCGTACTTTAGATAGCTATCCGACGGCGGGGAGGATCGGGCCCGGCGTCGGGACGGGAGCTGGGATGTCGGAGCTGTGGCAGCTGGAGGCCTCGGAGCTGGTCCGGATGGTCAGGGCCCGCGAGGTGGCGGTGAGCGACGTGGTGTCGTCGGTGCTCGGCCGCCTCGAGCAGGTGGACCCGGTGGTGAACGCCGTGCCGGAGGTGTACGCCGAAGCCGCGCTGGAGCGAGCCGAGCAGATCGACGCAGCGATCTCGTCGGGAGGCCCAGCCGACGGCGAGCTGCTCGGTGTGCCCGTGACCGTGAAGCCCAACGTGGACATGCAGGGCGCGGTCACCCACGCCGGGTGCACCGCCCTCACCCACGTGGCGAAGACCGACTCGATGGCGGTGGCGGGGCTGAAGCAGGCGGGGGCGGTGATCATCGGTCGCACGAACATGCCCGAGATGAGCATGCGCTGGACGAGCGACGGCCCGCTGCACGGCGCCACGCTCAACCCGTGGAACCCAGCGGTCGTGCCCGGCGGCTCGACGGGGGGAGGTGCGGCGGCGGTCGCCACCGGGATCGGCCCCATCGCGCACGGCAACGACCTGGGCGGGTCGTTGCGCCAGCCCGCCGCCTGCTGCGGCGTGGTGGCCTTGAGGCCCACCACGGGAAGGCTCCCCTACAGGGTCGGCGACTCGTACCCCTCGCTCGACTCCCAGCTCATGGGCGTCGACGGTCCCATCGCCCGCACCGTGGGCGATGCCTGGCTGGGGCTCCGGGCGATGGTGGCGGCGACGGTCGCCGAGCCGCTGAACGCACCCGTGCCGCTGCGCACCCCGGACCCGGAGGCTTCGCTGAGGGTGGCGGTCGTGGTCGATCCCGACGGCGAGGGCGTGGACGCCGAGGTGGCGTCGGCCGTCACCGCCGCGGCCGGAGCGCTGGCCGATGCCGGACATCGGATCGTGGAGGTGGCGGTGCCGCCCGTGGGCCCGCTGGCGTCGATCCGCAACGACATCGTGTGGGCGAAGGTGCGGTTCGCCTTCGACGACATCCGCGACCGGTGCAGCGACGAGATCAACGGCGTGTGGGACAACATGGCCAGGGCCACGCACGAGGTGGACCTGGCGGGCTACCTCTCGCTGCTCACGGCGCGCGCCGAGCACATGCACGAGTGGGACCTCATGTTCGAGGACGTCGACGTGGTCCTGGGCCCGGTCTCCACCGAGCCCCCCTTCGAGGTGGGCGCCGACGCAGCGGGCTACGAGCGGTTCGCCGAGATGCTCCAGGCCCTTCGCTTCACGCTGGGCACGGTGCTCACCGGCCTGCCCGTGGCGGCGGTGCCCGGGGGACGGAGCTCGGCGGGCTCACCCCTCGGGGTGCAGCTGGTGGCGGCCAGGTGGCGGGAGGACGTTGCGGCTGCGGCAGCCATGGCGGTGGAGCGGGAGCTCGCCCTGCCGACGCCGATCGATCCGGTGCCACCCACAACTTGACTCTAGCTAAGTAACTTAAGTACCATACTTATATGTCTAAGTCTTGGCTATCTACGCCTGTGGAAACGGCACTCCGGGCGGCGAGCCGCACCACCGGATCCTCGCGGAGGAGTGCCACGGCCGGGGAGGTGGAGCTATGACCCGCAAGGGCTCGCAGTACGTGGAGGGGCTTCGCGACGGTCGATGCGTGTACCTGGACGGGGAGCGCGTCGATGACGTGACCACCCACCCGGGCTTCCGTGGCGTCATCCGGTCGGTCGCGAAGCTCTACGACCTCACGCACGATCCCGACTCGCGCGAGCTGACCACCTACGAGGCGCCCTCGGGGGTGACGGCCAACGTCTCGTACATGATCCCCAGGTCGAGCGAGGACCTCACCCGTCGGCGCATCGGCCTGAAGCGCTCGGCAGAGGCATCGTTCGGTCTGCTGGGCCGGAGCCCCGACCACGTGGCCGGGTTCCTCGCAGGTTTCGCCGGCAACGCCGAGCTGTTCGCCAGCGCGGGCAAGGAGTACGGCGAGAACGTCGTGCGCTTCTACGAGTTGGCCCGCGACCAGGACCAGTACGTCACCTACGTGATAGCCCCGCCGCAGATCGATCGCTCGAAGCCCGCGCACCAGCAGGCCGACCCCCACCTCTACGCAGGGGTGAAGGAGGAGCGCGACGGCGGCATCGTCATAGCGGGCGCCCAGATGCTGGGCACCGGCACCGCCGTGGCCGACTGGCTGCTGCTGAGCAACATCGTGCCCCTCGGGCCCGGAGACGAGCGCTACGCCATCAGCGTCGCCCTCCCGCTGGGCTCGCCCGGCCTGCGCATCCACTCGCGCCGCTCCTACGCGGCGGCTGCCACGAGCGAGTTCGACTACCCGCTGTCGACCCGCTTCGACGAGTCGGACTCGTTGGTGGTCTTCGACGACGTGTTCGTGCCGTGGGAGAACGTGTTCGTCTACCAGAACCTCGAGATCGCACGCGAGCAGTGGTGGAGCACGGCCGCGCACGTGCTGGGGAACAACCAGGCGCAGATCCGCCTCTGGACGAAGCTCGAGCTCCTCGTGGGCCTCGCCCGCGCCGTAGCCGACATGAACGGCACGCTCGGCATACCCCCGGTGCAGAGCACCCTGGGAGAGCTGGCCGCGCACGTCGCCGCCGTCCGGGGCCTGGTGCTCGCCCAGGAGCAGGACTGCGAGGTCGACGAGCACGGAGTCGCCTGGCCGGGTCCGGCAGAGGTGCACGCCTGCTCGACGTTGCAGATCGAGATGTACCCCCGCATCGTGGGGATGGTGAGAGAGCTCTGCGGTGGTGGCCTGATCCAGCTGCCCTCCGGGCGCGACGACTTCGCCAACCCCGAGGTCGCTGCCGACCTGGAGCGGTTCGTGCAATCGCCCGGCACACCTGCACGCGAGCGGGTAAAGCTGATGAAGATGGTGTGGGACCTCGTCGGCTCGGAGTTCGCGAGCCGCCACCAGCAGTACGAGCTGTTCTACGCCGGCGCGCCGCACCTCGTGAAGACCAGGATGTTCCGCAACTTCGACTTCGACCCGGCGAACAAGCTGGTGGAGTCGGCGTTGGGGGCCTACGACCTGGAGGGCTACAGAGATGACGTCCCGGCCTGAGCTGGCCCGTGCTGCCGACCGCGAGTGGCGGTTGGTGGTGGGGGGCCGGTTGGTCCCCGCTCGCTCCGGTGCGACCTACGAGAACCTGAGCCCGTACACGGAGGAGGTCCTCTGCCAGGTGCCCGACGCGGGCGCCGACGACGTGGACGAAGCGGTCTCGGCGGGCCTTGAGGCGGTGCAGAGCTGGCGCGCCGTCAGCGTGCGCGATCGCGCCAGGGTGGTTCGCGAGCTGGCCGTGGCGCTGCGTGAGAACCGCGAGGAGCTGGCGGCCCTCGACGCCCTCGACGTGGGGAACGCCTACTCCCTGATGCTGGCCGACGCCGACTTCGGCGCAGACGGCCTGGAGATGATGGCCGACCTGGCCTTCCAGCTGCAGGGCCGCGTGCTGCCGGCCACCTCCACCCACCTGCACTACACGGTCTTCGAGCCCTTCGGCGTGGTGGCTCGGATCGTGGCCTTCAACCACCCGATCATGTTCGCGGCCCAGAAGGTGGCCGCCCCGCTGGTGGCGGGGAACGCCGTGGTGCTCAAGCCATCCGACATCAGCCCGCTGTCGGCCCTGCGGATGGGCGAGATCTTCTCGGAGATCCTCCCCGAGGGTCTCCTGAGCGTGATCGTCGGCTCGGGTCCCGAGGCGCCCCGGGCCCTGGTGCGCCACCCGCACGTGAAGCGCATCGGCTTCATAGGCAGCGAGGGGACCGGCAGGGCCATCCAGCGCGACGCCGCCGAGGTGGCCGTGAAGGACGTGAGCCTCGAGCTGGGCGGGAAGAACGCCATAGTGGTGTGCCCCGACGTCGACGTGGCCGAAGCCGCCGCCGGCGTGGTCAAGGGGATGAACTTCCTGGGCTGGCAGAGCCAGTCGTGCAGCTCCACGTCGCGGTTGCTGGTGCACTCGTCGATAGCCGACGAGATCGTGGAGGCGACGGTGGCCAGGGCGAGAGAGGTGCGCATCGGCGATCCCCTCGATCCCGAGACCCAGATGGGAACGCTCGCCAGCCGGGCGCAGTACGACAAGACGACGAGGTACATAGAGCAGGCGCAGGCCCAAGGTGCCGAGCTCGTCTGCGGCGGGGGACGGCCCGACGGGCTGGACGGGGAGCGAGGGTTCTTCGTGGCTCCCACCATCTTCGACGGGGTCACGCCCGACATGGCGATCTCGCACGAGGAGGTCTTCGGGCCGGTGCTGTCGGTGATGCGCTGGACCGACGAGGACGAGGCGGTGCGGTTGGCCAACTCGGTGGCCTACGGCCTGACCGGGGCCGTGTGGACCCGAGACGTGGGGCGGGCACACCGCCTGGCGCACGCCCTCGAGGCCGGCTTCGTGTGGATCAACGACGCTGCCGCCCACTACGCCGGCATCCCCTTCGGGGGCTACAAGGCGTCGGGGATCGGCAAGGAGGAGAGCCTGGAGGAGCTGCTCAGCTACTCACAGTCGAAGTCGATCAACCTTCGGCTCGAAGCCGAGCAGCGATAGGAGCTGATGGAGAGATGCCCAAGCCCGAGCTGGAGTTCTTCCCGGCATCCGACGTCCCGTGGACGCCGGTGGAGCCGGCGACGCCGGGGCTGACCGAGAGGGTGCTGGCGAGGCTCGACGACTCGGGCGTGGCCACCCGGATGCTGCGGTTCGAGCCTGGCACCGACACCAGCGCCAACGGCGTGCTCACGCACGACTTCTGGGAAGAGGTCTACATACTCTCCGGCGAGATCCACGACCTGACCCTCGACGAGCGGTTCACCACGGGGATGTACGCCTGCCGGCCGCCGGGGATGCCCCACGGCCCGTGGGTGTCGGAACCGGGATGCGTCACCTTCGAGGTCCGCTACCTGGTGGGAGGCGAGGGCGAAGCAGGCCAAGTGGGAGGCGAAGCCGACGGATGAAGGTGTACGAAGCGGTCCTCGACGTCCTCCAGTCGGCCGGGATCCGGCAGTACGCAGGGATGGTCGGTTCCACGACCGCTCCCTACGTGGCGACCATCGGCCAGCGCGAAGGCCTGCACTACACGGCCATCCGCCACGAGCAGGTGGGCGCGGCCATCGTCGACGCCATCAGTCGGATGGGCCGGGCTCCGGCTTGCCTCATCGTGCACGGCGCCACGGGGACCTTGGCGGCGAGCCTGGGGATCGCGGCGGCTGCGCGTGACGGGACGCCCATGGTGGTGCTCACCTGCACGCAGGAGCGGATCGCGATGGAGCGTGGCTATTGGCAGACGCTCGACGTGCTCGCCCCGCTGAGCGGGTTCGTGAAGTTCCAGGCGCGCGTCGAGCGCCCCGAGAGGGCAGCCGAGGTCGTGCGCCAGGCCGTGATGGCCGCGGTGTCGGGCCGGCCCGGTGTGGCCCAGGTCGACCTGCCCATCGACGTGTCGATCGCAGAGCTGGACTCGGTCGTGACCGAGTGGAGGTTCCTGGGCGCGGCGACCGTGCCCTCGTCGCGCCCGTGGCCGGAGCCCTCGCAGGTGGTCTGGGCCGCCGACCTCCTCGAGGCGGCGCAGCGGCCGGTGATCCTGGTGGGCGGAGGAGCGTGGTACTCGTCGGCCGGCGACTCGATCCTCGCTCTGGCCGAGAAGGTGCACGCACCTGTGGTGAGCACCCCGACTTCGAGGGGGGTCGTGCCCGAGAGCCACCCCTTGAGCCTCGGGCCCTCGGGGATCATCGGCTACGAGGGAGCGGGTGAGGCCGTCGTGGAGGCCGACCTGATCGTGGCCATAGGCAGCCGGCTGTCCGACCTCCAGCTGGCCAGGGGAGCCCTGCTGCCGCGCGGGGCCCCGATCGTCCAGGTCGACATCGACCCCAGCGTGGTCGGTCGTGACCACATCGTGACCGTCGGGGCGGTGTCGGACGCGAAGATCTTCGCCGAGCAGCTCGCCATCGAGATCGAGAGCGACGGAGCGCAGGTCCCCGGCGAGCGCCGCCGGTGGACCGACGAGGTCTCGGCCAGCGCCCGGAGCTGGGTGGGCGGATGGATCGACACCGCGCCCGACAACGGGCTGGTGCAGCCCCAGGAGGTGGTCGCCGCGCTGATCGACCAGCTGCCACCGGACGCGATCCTCACGCACGGCGCCGGCGACCACGCCTTCTACGGCTTCATGGTGCCCGTCGACCCGCCGGGCACCCACCTGATGTCCACCACCCTCGGAGCCATGGGGTGCTCGCTCGGGCTAGCGATGGGGGCGAAGATCCAAAGGCCGCACCAAACCGTCGTCGCCTGCGCGGGCGACGGTGAGCTGATGCTCCAGATCGGCGACCTGGAGACCCTCGCCCGCGAGCAGCTAGGGGTGGTCGTGGTGGTGTTCAACAACTTCCGCCTGGGCTCGCAGCGCAAGAGGGTGGAGGTGTACGGACCCCCGTTGGGCGTGGACCACACGAACCCCGACTTCGCCGAGCTGGCAGAGCTGTTCGGATGCCGTGGGTTCCGGGTGGACAAGCCCGGCACCTTCGCGGCCGCGCTCGAACAGGCCCTGGCGTGCGGGGGGCCTGCGCTCATCGACGTGATCGTCGACCCCGAGGCCCGGCCTCCCCGGATAGAGGTCAGCCGGAGGGCTCACTAGCCATGGGCACCGTCACCATCGGGTTCTTCGACGGGGTCCACCTGGGCCACCAGAGGATCTTGGAGATCGCTCGCAGGTGCGCGGCTGCCGAGGGAGGCGAGCCCACCGTCGTGACCTTCGACAGGCACCCGCGGCAGGTGGTCGACCCCCTGAACGCTCCGAGGCTGCTGATGACGCACGAGTGCAGGCTCGCCACGGTCGCCGCGGTGGCAGGCGGAGGAGTGCACGTGCTCGAGTTCGACGAGCGGCTGAGGAGCCTGAGCCCCGAGGAGTTCGTGGACGACGTGATCATCGAGCGGCTGTGCGCTCACCGCATCGTGGTGGGCGAGAACTTCCGCTTCGGCCGGGCGGCCGCCGGCGACCTGGGGATTCTCACCGCCCTGTGCGCGGACCGTGGTGTGGAGGTGCGAGGGGTGCCCCTCGTGCGCCAGGGCGGCGAGACCGTCTCGTCGAGCGCCATCAGGGAGGCGATCGGCCTGGGCCAGCTGGATCGGGCGAGCGCCATGCTCGGGCGCCCCGTCCAGGGGGAGGGCCGGGAACCGGCGGTGGCCGCCAGGGAGATGGCGTTCTCGGACGAACAGGCAGGGTGTTCGACCACGAGTGCTGAGGAGGCCCTATGGGCGATATCGATCCCTACGGGATGGTGACCTCCGGCTGGGAGGTGAGCGGGCGCGCCTACCGCGACGACGAGGTGTTCCAGACCGAGCAGGAGCGGATCTTCGGGCGGTGCTGGATCTACCTGGCGCACCAGAGCGAGCTGGCCGAGCCCGGCTCTTGGAAGGCGGCGGTGGTGGCGGGCCAGCCCGTCGTGGTGGTGAGGGACGCCGAGGGCGACGTCCACGCGCTGCTCAACCGGTGCCGGCACCGTGCGGCGGCCGTGTGCCAGGGGCAGTCGGGCAACGCCCACATGTTCCGCTGCGCCTACCACGGCTGGACCTACGACCTGGACGGGTCGCTGAAGGCCGTCACCTACGACCAGGCCTACGACGACTCGTTGGACCGCTCGAAGATGGGCCTCACGCCGCTGGGGGCCGTCGACAGCTTCGGCGGCTTCGTGTTCGGGAGGCTCTCGGCTGAGGGCCCGACGCTGCTGGAGTACCTGGGCGCGGCGGCGCCGTACCTGGAGATGGTGGCGAACCAGGGCACCGACGGCATCGAGCTGTCGGCGGGGAGCCAGCGCCTGGCATACCGGGGCAACTGGAAGCTCCAGGTGGAGAACACGATCGACAACTACCACTTCGCCTTCGTGCACAAGAGCTACCTGGAGATCATCCGGGAGCGCTCCGGGACGTCGTCGACGATGGTGCGCAACATCTTGAAGAACCCCACGTGGAGGACGATCGACCTGGGAGGCGGCCACTCGGTGGCCGAGTTCGGCGATCCCCGCACGGGGGGTCACGGCGTGGGCATCGGCACCTTGCCGTTCAACCTGATCATCTTCCCCACGCTGGGATTCGTCGGAGCGCAGCTGCGCCACGTGATCCCGCTGAGCCCGTCGCGCACGGAGGTGCGCCTCTACCCGATGATGATGCGAGGAGCGCCCCCCGAGGAGGGCGCGGCGCTGCTGCGTGCGCACGAGGGCTTCTACGGCCCCGCTGGCTTCGGGGGACCCGACGACCTGGAGGTGGCCTTCGAGCGGGTGACCGATGGCCTCGACGCCACGGTGGACGACGACGTGGTGTTCAGCCGCGGCGCATCCACGGAGGTCCAGGACCCCGACGGCACCCGTGTGGGCTCGTCGGCCGACGAGGTTCCGCAGCGGGCCTTCTACCGCCAGTGGTCGCAGATGATGGGGGCGTTGTGATGGGCGGCGAGGTGAACGCCGGCGACGGACGGCTCGGCGGCACCGGCGGCCCGCTCCACAGCGCGCCGGACCGCTTCCCCGACGCCTCGCTGGAGGAGTGGAGCCAGGCCTACCAGCTGCTCGCCCGCGAGGGCCAGCTCCTCGACGAGCACCGCTACGAGGAGTGGAGGGAGCTCTACACCGACGACGCCCTCTACTGGGTGCCCATCCGCTGGGACGATCCGGACCCATCCAGGGACGTGTCGATCGCCTACGACGACAACGACCGCATGCGGGAGCGCATCGAGCGGATGCGCAGCGGGTTCATGTACGCGCAGGACCCACCCTCGCGCACGTCTCGGATGATCGGGACCGTGCAGGCCTGGCGAGCGGGCGAGGGGACGCTGCAGGTGAGGTCGAGCCTCGTCGTGTCGGAGCTGAGGCGGGAGCGCCGTTCCTCCTACTGCGCGACCGTGCACCACCTGCTGAGGGTGCAAGACGGCACGTTGCGGATCTCTCGCAAGACGGTGCTGCTCATCGACAGCGACTCCCCTCTGGGGAACCTGACGTTCATCCTCTGAGCGGTGCCCGGTAGGCGGGCGCTGTGGTCGTTCGAGAAGGAGGTGTGGTGGAGGATCTGCAGGGCAAGGTGCTAGCCGTGTTCGGTGGAAGCTCGGGAATCGGCCGGGCCATCGCCGACAAGGCGTCTTCGCTGGGAGCGTGGGTGACGATCGCAGACCCCGCGGCGCCCGAGGAGGGGGGCGAGCGCATCGACCACGTCGAGTGCGACGCCACCGATCCCTCGCGGGTGCGAGAGGTGCTGGGTGCGCTGGTCGCTCGTCGTGATCGCCTCGACGGTCTCGTCACCTGCGTGGGCGGGGGCCACTTGGGAGAGCTGGACGAGATGTCGCTCGACGACTGGAACGCGGAGCTGAGCTTCAACCTCACGAGCGCCTTCGTGACCTGCCAGGCGGGCCTCTCGATCATGAGGAGCCAGGGTTCGGGGTCGCTCGTGACCACCAGCAGCTCATACGGGGTCCTCCCGGGTCCCGACCGGGTGGCCTACGCGGCTGCCAAGGCGGGGGTCATCGGCTTCACCCGCTCGCTCGCCGCCGCCGCCGGACGAGACGGCGTGCGAGCCAACTGCATCGCGCCCGGCCCCACGGACACGCCGCGCTTCCGGGCGATGAACGGTGGCGACGCCGGCGTGGAGGAGATCCGCCGCTCGATGCTGCTCGGCTTCGTGCCCGAGCCTTCCGACTGCGCCGAGGTGGCCGCCTTCCTGCTGTCGGACGCGTCGCGCAGCGTCACGGGACAGGTGATCCACGTGAACGGCGGTACCTACATGCCGTGACTCGCACCCGGTACGAGGGCGCCGGGCCCGGGACAGGTCGGGGGCGAGGAGGAGGAGCGTGGAGCTGCAGGAGGTGCAGCGGCGGGGCGCAGAGGTGGCAACCAGCAGTGGCCGAGAGGTCCCGACAAAGCGGAGGGTGGAGATGCACAACGACCTTTACGACTTCAGCCCGATGGTCCGCCGCGAGCCCCTGGAGCTCCCCGGAGGCGCTCGGGTGGCCTTCTGGGTCGGGGTCAACGTGGAGCACTACGAGCTGGGCAAGCCGGCGCTGAGCATGGCTCCGTTCACGGCCGAGATGGTCCCCGACGCGCTGAACGCGGGTTGGCGCGACTACGGGCTGCGCGTGGGGCTGTGGCGGATCGCCGACATCCTCGAGCGCTACGGCGTGCGGCCGAGCATCCTTCTCAACAGCGCTGTCTGCACCCTCTACCCAGAGGTGATCGAGGAGGGGAGGGCTCGAGACTGGTGCTGGGTGGCGCACGGCAGGGACAACTCCACCCTCCAGTCGCTCATGGACGAAGATGAGGAACGTCAGTACCTGACCGAAGTGATAGACACTATCGCTGAGCATTGCGGCACCAGGCCGGTGGGATGGCTGAGTCCCGTGCTGCAGCCTTCGATGGTCACCCACGACCTCCTGGCTGAGCTCGGGATGAGCTACCTCCTCGACTGGGCCAACGACGACCACCCTTACGAGTTCAACACGAGGTCGGGGCGGCTGATGTCCGTCCCCTACTCGAGCGAGGTCAACGACATCCCCATGTTCTGCTTCCGAAACCAGGACGGGCCGGCCTTCGAGCGCGCCCTCGTCGACCAGTTCGACGTGCTCCGATCGGAGGGAGGCAGGGTGATGGGGGTCGGCCTCCACCCCTTCCTGATCGGTCAGCCCTACCAGTCGAAGTACCTCGCCTCCGCCCTCGAGCACATCGTCTCGCACGACGACGTCTGGGTCACCACGAGCGACGAGATCGCCTCGTGGTACGCGGAGGCGACGTCGTGACGACGGCCGGCGGCCGCGACAACGGAGCGGGGTCGCCCAGCGCAGCCATGGACGCCTTCGGCGAGTGGGCCGACGTCAACGAGGAGACCCGGAACCAGGAGTTCCGGGAGTACGTCACGTCGATCGCGCACGCCCGCTTCGTGATGCGCAAGGTGCTGCGGATCGTGAACCAGGAGGCCAAGGAGGCCGGCCTCGAGCCGCTCCAGCACCAGGCGCTGCTGCAGATCTACGGCTCCGACGGCGATCTCATCCCGGTCCACTGGGTTTCGGCACGCCTCGACGTCGCCCCCGCGTTCGCCTCGCGGCTCACCAAGCAGCTGGAGGACATGGGCCTCGTGCAGCGGACGCCCTCGACTACCGACCGCAGGGTGATCGGGTTGAGCGCCACCCCGGAGGGCGTCGAGAGGCTCCGCCAGATCGACCACGCGGTCCACCGCGAGATCGCCTACTTCCAGGGCGAGATCGAGGAACGTGAGCGGGCAGCGGCCCTGGCGATCTTCGCCTTCTACGTCGGCCTTCCCCGCGAGTCCGAGCTGGGCGAGGTCATCAGGCGCTCCCTCCAGGAAGCCCCGCCGGGGTCTCCACCGCCATCGGTCTCCTGACCGAGGCCATACCCCAGCGGGCCGGGCTCGGGCAGGGCGCCTCGCCGGACTACCCGGTGACGTCCGGGCCCACCTGGCGGTAGGAGCCGCGGTGGTGCAGCAGCGGAGAACCCTCCCGGGCGCTGCCGATCTTGCGGGCCTGCCCCAGCAGCACCACGCCGCTGCCGGCCTGCATCTGCGAGACGAGGTCGTAGTCGAAGTAGGCCAGCGCCCCCACGATGGCCGGAGGGGCGTCGGGGTCGTCCTGGTCGAGCACCCACGAGCTGTCGAGGGTCTTGTCGTCGCCGGGCCTGGCGCAGTGGTCGGAGATGTGGGCGAGGTCGCTGGCGAGGGTGTTGACCCCGAACCTGCCGGCCTGCTTGATCCCCTCGTAGGTGCGGTTGGCGGCGTTCACGCAGACCACTGCCATCACCGGGTCGTACGAGGCGTTGGCGAACGCCGTGGCGGTCATGCCGGAGGGGCGACCGTCCTCGTCGCGGAAGGTGATGACCGTCACAGTTGCCGCCACACTGGAGAGGGCGGCTTTGGCTGCATCCGCAGAGGCCGGAGCGAACGTCATCGTCATGGTGGCTCCTCCTAGGTCAGGCTTAGAAATACAATAGTTGAGTATCTAACTTTTGACAACTAGTTGATCCCGGGCCCTTTGTTTCGGGCGTGTTACTTATGTTTACTACTTGACTTAAGATATCATCTTCAATAATCTAGTTTTGTTGGAGGACACCCGGGGCAACGGCGTGCGTGGGGACGCACCGCCTTCAGCAAGAACCAAAGGAGCAACGAAGATGCGCAGATTCAGCGTCCTATCGATGATCGCTCTGGCAATGGCGCTCCTGTTGGGCGCCTGTGGGGGTGGGGGGAGCGACTCGGCGTCGAGCGACACCACGCCGAGCCAGACGTCTTGCGACGACGTCGACCTCTCGACGCCGCCGGCCCAGCCGGTGAAGATCAACTACGGCCGAGGGCTCGTTGCCGACGAGCCGATCTGGGTGCTCGAGGCGAACCCCTCGGTGACCCCGAACCAGGGCAAGTGGTACGACATCAGCCTCACGCCCTTCCGATCGGTGGAGGACCGCTTCACCGGCTTCCAGGCCGGTGAGCTGCAGGGCTTCACGGGCAACCCGCCGGCTGTGGTGAGGGCCAAGGCCGGCGACCTCCCCGTGACGGTGCTCGGAACCCTCATGCGCGAGTCGGACGAGGCCTTCGTGAGCCGCTTCCTCGCCCTGGAGGGGAGCGGCATCAACTCGATCTCCGACCTCAAGGGCAAGAAGATCGGCGTCTTCGACATCGGCTCCGACACCGACCTGGCGGCCAAGGCCGCCGTGGAGCGGGCCGGCTTCGACTTCCAGACCGACGCCGAGTACGTCGTGCTGCCGGCTCCCGCCCAGGAAGAGGCGCTGCGCACCGGGCAGATCGACGTGGCCACGATCGTGGAGCCCTTCTACACGCAGGCCATGAAGAAGGGTGGCGTGGTCGAGGTCTTCGACGCCATCACCGGTCCCGGCATGGAGCGCGACGTGCAGTGGGTGGTGTTCGACTCGGACTTCATCGACGACAACCTGGCCGCCGTGTGCGCCTTCCTCAGCGACCTCGAGGCGGCGACCACCTGGTACAACGCCAACCTCCCGCAGGCCCGGACCCTGTTCGTGGAGAAGCAGATGACCCAGTCGCCGCTCGAGGTGTTCCTGGCGGCGCAAGACTGGCTGCACCCGAACGACCTAGCAGTCAGCGCTTCGGAGATCGACGAGTTGATCGACCAGATGATCGCCTTTGGGATCTTGACCGAGGACCAGCGTGTTCCCGCAACAGAGCTCTTCCGGTCGGGGGTCACCTCGGAGAGGAGCTAGCCCGATGATCGAAGGATCGGCCACCAACGGATCGACGCCGGCCGACCCGGTGCTCGAGATCCGAGACGTCGCCAAGAGCTTCACCAGGTCGAGGCGCACCGTCGAGGCGCTTTCCGGCACGTCCCTCTCGGTCCAGGAAGGTGAGTTCCTCACCATCCTCGGGCCGAGCGGGTGCGGCAAGAGCACGTTGCTCCACATAGCCGGAGGCTTCGAGACGGCGACCTCGGGGCAGGTGCTGCTCAGGGGCGAACCCGTGGTGAAGCCGGGCCGACGGTTGGGCATGGTGTTCCAGCAGGCGACCCTCTACCCCTGGTGGACGGTGATACAGAACGTCTCGTGGCCTTACGAGGTGGGCGGCGCCTCCCGCAAGGATGCCCGGGCGAGGGGCGCCGAGATGCTCGAGATGGTGGGCCTTGGCGCCTTCGCTGCGGCCTACCCGGGTGAGCTCTCCGGAGGCATGCGCCAGCGAGCCGCGCTGGCCCGCACCCTGGCCCTGGAGCCCGAGGCCCTCCTCATGGACGAGCCCTTCGGAGCGCTCGACGCGCTGACGAGAGAGGTGATGCAAGAGGAGCTCAACCGCATCTGCCAGGAGACGGGCCTCACGGTCGTGTTCGTGACCCACGACATCTACGAGGCCGTCTTCCTGGGCGATCGGGTGGCCGTCATGTGCGCACGCCCGGGGCGGGTCACCGAGATCATCGACATCGACCTGCCCCGGCCGCGTGGCGAGCAGACCAAGCAGAGCGTCGAGTTCCTCGACTACCACAACCGGCTCTGGGAGCTGCTCCGGGAGGAGCAGCGCAGGGTGTCGGTGGGCCAGAGTTGAAGGCGTTGCTGGCTGCTCGCTGGCCGGTCTCGTTGGCGGCGGCCGTGGTGGTGCTGGCCGCCTGGCAGCTCGCCTGGTGGCAGGGGATGCTGCCGGAGTACGTGCTGCCGCCCACCCAGGTGGTCGCCGGCATGGTCGACGGCTACACCGAGGGCGACTTCTGGTCCGCCACCGCCATCAGCCTCAAGCGCGTGCTGGCTGGCTTCATCATCGGCGCGGGGATCGGCGTTCTCGTGGGCCTCGTGGCCGGCGGCATGCGCCTGGTGGACGACGTGGTCGACCCGCTCGTCGCCCTCACCTACGCCCTGCCCAAGATCGCGCTGTTCCCGGTGGTGGCCGTGTGGCTGGGCTTCTCGGACCCCGCGAGGGTGCTCATCATCGCGGTCTCGTGCTTCTACCCCGCCTACATCAACACCATGAGCGGTACCCGGGACGTGGATCCCCACCTGCTGTGGGTCGCCCGCAACGTCGGCGCGCACCGGGTGGAGCGCTTCCGCAGCGTCGTGCTGAGGGCGGCGACGCCCCAGATCTTCGTGGGCCTGCGCATCAGCCTGGCCCTCGCCCTGGTGGTGCTCTTCTCGGTGGAGGTCATCTCGGCCGGCGGAGGGCTGGGCGGGATCATCTACCAGGCCTACCTGGGCGGCAACTACGAGCGCATGTACGGATCGATGCTCGCCCTGGCGCTGCTCGGCTTCATCGGTGACCGGATCGTGGTGACGGTTGGCCGGACGGTGACCAAGGGCCAGGAGCTGGAGCTGGCGCGCCATGCGTGAGTCGGTGGAGGTGGCAGAGCTCGAGCAGGTGGCCGCGGGCGACAAACCGGCGGCGCCCCAGGATCGGCCGAAGGAGCGACGGCGACCGTGGGGCAACCGGTCGCTGTGGGTGCGCCTGGGGAGCGTGGTGGTGGTGATCGTCGCCTGGCAGATCGCCGCGGAGATCGCCAACTCCCGCCTCATGCCCTCGTTCACCGCGATCGTCTCGGCGCTGTGGGGCGAGCTGCAGAACGGCCGGTTCTGGGACCAGGTGTTCGTCACGCTCCAGCGGGGCTTCACCGGGTTCCTCATAGCGTGCGTGGCCGGAGCGGCTCTGGGCTTCTTCATGGCTCGCAACCGCGTGGTGGACGCCATCGTGGAGCCGTTCCTCGCCGCCACCTACCCGGTGCCCAAGATCGCCCTCTACCCGTTCTTCATCTTCATCTTCGGCATCGGTTCGAGCTCGAAGGTGGCCCTGGTGGCCCTGGAGTGCCTGTATCCGATCGCCTACAACGTCTACAGGGGTGTGCGGTCCACGCCCGGTCCGATGCTGTCGGTGGCGGCGAACGTGGGAGCGGGCAGGCTCCGGCGCTTCCGCCAGGTGATAGCCCCGAGCGCGCTTCCCTCGTTCCTGACCGGCGTGCGGGTGGCCCTCCCCATCATGCTGCTGGTGATCGTGGTGACCGAGCTCATCGGCGAGAGCAGGGGCCTCGGCTTCCTCATCCGGAACTTCAGCGCCAACTTCCAGCCCCCGAAGGCCATGGCCGTGGTCCTGTTCCTGGGCATCCTGGGCTGGGCCTTCGACCGGCTGATCGTGCTGATCAACACGAAGGTGGTCTTCTGGAAGGGGAGGTCGGATGTCTAGCTCGGGCGCCGATGTCCGCATCGTGGTGCCCGACCTGATCTCGCCCTCGTACTTCCCCGCCCTGGCCGCCGTCGAGCTGGGCTGCCTGGAGCGCATGGGCGTGCGGGCAGAGCTGTCGCTGCTGTTCCCGGTGACCGATGCCGTGGAGGCCCTGCGGGCCGGCGAGGTCGACGTGGTGGCGGGAGCGGCGCACACCCTCTTCCACGGGTCGGGAGACGAGCTCGACGTGTGCCTCTTGGGCGCGCTGTCGCACCGGACCTACTGGTTCTTGGTGCTGGCGCCCGGTCTGGGCATGGAGAGCTGGGACGACCTCTCGTCGGCCGAGGGCCTGCGCATCGCCGCAGCCCCAGGACCCGATGCGGCGCTGCGGCACGCCCTGGACCTTGCAGAGCTCGGCCCCGATGCGGTGGAGCTGGTACCCGTGCCGAGCATCCCCGAGCTCGGACCTTCGTTCGGCGTGCAGGCAGCGAGGGCCCTCGAGCGAGGAGAGGTGGACGGCTTCTGGGCGAACGGGATGGGTGCGGAGCTGGCGGTGAGGGAGGGGATCGGCCGCGTCGTCGTGGACGCCCGTCGCTCGTTGCAACCGCCGGGGCTGTCCCGCTACACCTTCGCAGCGCTCATGGGGCGCCGGGCCGACGAGCAAGACGAGCGCGTCCTGGCCACCGTGGCGGCCTTGGTGGAGGCGCACGAGATGTTGCGGGGCGATCCCCACGGAGCTGCCTCTCAGGTGGCAGGAGCCCTCTTCCCGCCGCTGGAGGCCTCGCTCGCGGGCGGGCTGGTGGAGCGCGACGCCCCGTTCTACGAGGTGGCGATCGAACCCTCCGAGGTGTCGGACCTATCGAGCTTCGCAAGGGCCATGGGCTTCACCACCGTCGAAGGTTCCTTCGACGACGTGGTGTCGAGAGCGGCCCGACCCCTGTGGAGGGGTGGCGACCGGCAGGTGCCGGGCGGGGGACCGGGGTCAGGGTCCATTGGAAGAGCGGCCGTGAGCCGCTCGTCGTCGTAGAGGTCGTAGAGGAGGAGAGGGTCGTGAGCGTCGTGCGGGTCAGCTGCCTCCAGCTGGCTTCACCGCGAGAGGGCAGGCCTCTGGCGGCGCATGTCGACGAAGCGGTCGACATGGTTCGGGCGAGCCGCGGGGCCGACCTCATCGTGCTGCCCGAGATGTGGCACGTGGGCTACTTCGGCTTCGACCAGTACGAGCGCGAGGCGGTGACCCTCGGCGAGAGCGAGCTCCCCCGGCGCTTCTCGGCTCTCGCGGCAGAGCTCGGGGCCACGATCCACATGGGCAGCGTGGTGGAGCGCGACGGAGGGTTGTTCAACACCAGCCTGGTCTTCGCTCCCGACGGTCGAGAGGTGGGCCGGTACCGGAAGATCCACGTCTTCGGCTACGGGTCCAGGGAGCAGGAGCTGCTCACCGGGGGCGACGAGGTTGCCACCTTCCCCGTGGCTGGCCTCAGTGCCGGCATGGCCACGTGCTACGACCTGCGGTTCCCGGAGCTGTTCCGGGCGATGGTCGACGATGTGGCGCTCTACGTGGTGCCCGCCGCCTGGCCGGCGACTCGAGTAGAGCACTGGAGATCGCTCCTGGTGGCCCGCGCCATCGAGAACCAGGCCTTCGTGATCGGATGCAACGCAGCCGGGCTCGATCGGGGCGTGGCCTTGGGGGGCAACAGCGTCATCGTCAGCCCCTACGGAGAGGTGATCGCCCGGGCCGGCACGGAGCCCGCACGCCTCGACGCCGAGGTGGACCTGGCAGAGGTCGCAGCTCTGCGGTCGTCGTTCAGGGTGTTGGAGGACCGCACGTTCGACCCCCCGGGGCGTCGGGGCGCCAGCGCAGCCGCTCCCGCCCCCGGGGGGTCGTGATCGCCATGAGGATCGTGAGGCTCTCGTGAGGTTCGATGTCGCCGGCGACCGCCGGAGCATCGACGTATCGCCCGCCCGCCTGTTCGTGGCCGGCTTCACCGGGCGCGACCGCCAGGCGGTGGAGGCCCACCTGGCCGAGCTCGGGGAGCTGGGCATCCAGCCGCCGCCGTCGACGCCGACCCTCATGACGCTCGACCCCGGGCTGCTCACGTCGTCGGACGTGGTGGAGGTGAGCGGCACCTCGACGTCGGGCGAGGCCGAGCCCGTGCTGGTCTTCTGGGAGGGCGGCACGTTCCTGGCGGTGGGCAGCGACCACACCGATCGCGAGATCGAGCGTCGGGACATCCCCGAGAGCAAGGCAGCGTGCCCCAAGCCCGTCTCGTCGAGCGTCCTGGCGCTCGACGACATCGCGGATCCCGACTCGCTCAGGTTGCGCAGCTGGGTGGACGGCGTCGCGTACCAAGAGGGAACCCTTGCGCAGATATCCCCCATCGACGACCTCGTGTCGTTCCTGCGCTCGCGTGACGTGGAGCCCACCGACGGCGACTTCGTCTTCCTCGGCACCATCCCGGTGATCGGGGGCGACATGCGCTTCGGCTCGCACTTCCGCGGCACGCTGGAAGACTCCTCGGGCTCAGAGCTCGCAGCCGTGGACTACGACGTGGTCCGGCCTCAGGCCTGAGACGGCGAACCTCCCTGCCGCCGTCGCCGACGGTACATGGCCTGGCGATCCCGGCCCCCCGGGCTTCCTCGTGACCTCGTAGAGAGTCACTCGACGGAAGACGAAGAGCGGAGCATTTGATCGTTTGCCTGCCTCCACGATCTCCAGCGGAGCTACACGACATCGCCTAATAGGTCAACAGAACAAGCGGGTACCTCGGCTGAAATCGCTGACCTAAGGCCATCCAACCTGTTGACAAAACCTCTGCTACAGGTAATCTGTTCACACCAGACCCCTACAACGGGGATCAACGGTAACCTCTAAGGAGGCCGTCGTGTCAGTGAGCCTAGATGACCTGCGAGCGTTCACCTTCGTGGTCGAGGAGCGCAGCGTGAGCCGTGGGGCCACACGGCTCGGCGTGACCCAACAGGCGGTCTCTGAGCGGATACGACGCATAGAACGGCAGCTGTCGATCGACCTGTTCCGTCGCCGGCCCTACGGGATGGAACCCACAGCGGCGGGCTACCGCCTGCTGCCGTACGCGCAGAGGGTGGTCACCTTGGTCGATCAGGCACTCAGAGTGGTCGACGACGACGACATGCTGAAGGTGGCCGTACAGGGATCGATCTCGTGGGCCCTTGCCTTCCTCCAGGACGATCCTGGTGGCGACCGCTTCGAGGTGAGGCACGAGGGCCAGGCGGCCGACGTGCTGGAGGCGGTGGCCGACGGGAAGGTGGACGTGGGCTTCGGGTCGTTCCCGGCGTCCGCCGGGACGGCCCCGCCAGGCCTCGCCTCGCCGTCGGGGTCGAGGAAGGGAGGCTCGTCGGAGGGCGGTGCTACCCACAACCCCGGCTCCGCCGACGAGGACGGGACCGACGACGATCGACGGGCCCCCGCTGCTGGGGGCTCGGATGGCGACCAGCACGAGCTCCCCGGTCACCAGCTGGTGGTGGAGACGCTGTTCGACGACCCGGTCGTGTGGGTGGCGCCGCCCGACCACCCGCTGGCGTCGGGCGAGGGCTCCATCTCGCCCACGGCCCTGGCCGAGCTGTCGCTGGGTGACGCTCTGGGCAACGCGGCGGGCAGCAACGGTGGCGGGAGCAACGGCGGAGGCGTGAGGATGGCCTCGCGCTCCAGCGTGGCGGGAGCTCTCTACGAGGGGAGGTTGGTGGAGCTCCAGGTGGACCTGCCCACTTGGGTCCTACCTGTCTCCATCGCCTACCGGGCGGCCGACGCCGACCGCACGTCCATCGCCACCTTGCGTGATGCGGTGGTCGGCGAGCACCAGCGCCTCAAGGCCCGGGAGAACCGGCCCACGGCCTAGCGCTCGCTGCCGAGAGCCGATCACCCGCGCGGGTGATCGGACCCGTGGGGGCAGCACCCAGCTGGTTTACTCGCCTCGTGGAACGGGTGCTGGCGATAGGTGCGCATCCCGATGACGTCGAGATCGGCGTGGGCGGCACCCTCCTTCGCCACCGGGACGACGGGAACGAGATCACCGTGCTGACCCTCAGCCGTGGTGCCCGAGGTGGCGATCAGCACGCCAGGGCCCTCGAGGCGGTGAAGGCCGCGGAGGTGCTCGGCGCTCGCCTCATCCTGGAGGACCTCCCCGACACCGCCATCCCGGAGAACAACCCCACGGTGGGGATCATCGAGACCGTGGTGAGGGACATCGATCCAACGATCGTCTACGTGCACTCCGGCCACGACACGCACCAGGACCACCGCAACACCCACCACGCAGCGCTCTCGGCGGTGAGGCAGGTGCCCAACGTGTACTGCTACCAGAGCCCCACTGCCACGCTCGCCTTCCACCCCTTGCGGTTCGTCGCCGTCGACACCGTGATCGAGGAGAAGCTGGAGGTCATCTCCACCTACGCGAGCCAGACGGCACTGCGGTGGTACCTGGAGCCAGAGCTGCTGCGGTCGACCGCCCGCTACTGGGGGCGCTTCGGCGACAGCCGCTACTGCGAGCCCCTGGAGATAGAGCGCGAGCGCTCCCGGCGTCGGCACTCCGTGGTCGCCGGTTCCATCGTCGCCGGCCTGGCCGAGCCGGGCGCCGACGACGATGATGACGATGACGACTGACCCACCCAGCCTCCCCGGGCCCTCGCGACCTGCCCGGGTGCTGGTGACCGGCGCCGGCGGCCCGGCGGCCGTGTCGTTCATGCGAGCGGTAGCCAGCTCGTTCGGCGCAGGGGTGGAGCTGTGGGCCTACGACGTGGATCCGTGCGCCGTCGGCCTCTACCTGGTCCCGGCCGGTCGACGAGGTCTGCTGCCGATGGGCGACGCGCCGGAGTTCGCCGACGTGCTCGTGGAGGTGTGCGATAGCGCCCGCATCGACGTGGTGGTGCCCACCGTGGACACCGAGATGCTGCCGGTGTGCCACCGCCGCGACGAGCTGGCATCACGCGGCACGACTGTGCTCGCCCCGTCGGTGGCCACGCTCGAGACGTGCCTCGACAAGTGGACGCTGGCGCAGGTGTGCGCGGGTCGTCCCTGGTTGCCGAGAACCGAGCTGCTGGTGGACGGCTTCGACGCGTCGTCGTGGTCCTGGCCGACCATCGTGAAGCCTCGGCACGGGAGCGGGTCCCGAGGCATCGTCTTGGTGCACGGCCCCGACGAGCTCGATGCGCTCCCGCACGACGGGAGCCTCCTCGTCCAGGAGGAGCTTCCGGGCGTGGAGCACTCCATCGACGTGTTGGCCTACGCCGACGGTTCGGTTGCGGCGGCTGTTCCCCGCTGTCGGTTGAAGGTCGACTCGGGGATCGCGGTGGCGGGGCGCACCGAGCACGACCCCGTGCTCGAGGCGCTCGCCCGGGAGGTGGCCACGGCTATCGGACTGAGCTCGGTGGCCAACGTGCAGGTGAAGGCGGACGCCTCGGGCTGCCCGAAGCTGCTGGAGGTGAACCCCCGTTTCCCCGGGAGTATGCCCCTGACCGTGGCCAGCGGGGTCGACATGCCCACCATCGCACTCTCGGAGGCCCTCGGGCTGCCCGTGCCCGCTGAGGTCGGATTTCGGGACCTAGCGACCGTCCGGTTCTGGGAGGATGTGTTCGTGCCTGTGGAGGAGGGCCACCCCGTGCCGCTGACGGCGGGAGCTCTGGCCGAAGAGCAAGGGCCTCGACCGTGAGGTTCGAGGCGCCGGAGCTCGACCGCGGGTCGGACCTGCACGTGCACTCGACCTTCTCCGACGGTGCGAGCACCGTCGACGAGAACCTCGTGTCGGCCGTTGGTCACGGGCTGCACACCATCGGCATGGTCGACCACGTGAGGCGAGACACGACGTGGGTGCCCACGTTCGTGGAAGCGGTGCGGGCGCTCGACGGGATCGACGGCATGAAGGTGCTCTGCGGCGTGGAGGCGAAGATCCTCGACGTCGACGGCAGCGTCGACATGCCCTCGGGCATGCCGACGCTCGACTACGTGCTGGTGGCCGACCACCAGCTCCCTCGACCGGATGGGCCCATGAACCCGGTGGACGCCACCGAGGCACTTCGCACCGGCGAGCTGACAGCAGGCCAGGTGATCGACGACCTGGTGGAGGCCACCGTGAACGCCCTGGCCTGCTACGACCGCATCGTCCTGGCCCACCTCTTCAGCATCCTGCCCAAGTGCGGGCTCAGCGAAGAACAGGTGCCCGACGCTTCCGTGCGTCGCCTCGGCGACGCCGTGCGCAGGGCGGGTGCCGTGGTGGAGGTGAACGAGAAGTGGACGTGCCCCTCGGCTCGGGTAGCCGAGATCATCGACGGTTGCGGTGTGAGGATCACGCTCAGCACCGACGCCCACCACGAGTCGCGGGTGGGTCGCTACTCGTACGTGGAGGGCGTGGCCAGAGAGGTTGAGCGAAGGCACGCCCCCGAGCCGGCGGGCAGCTAGGCCCCGGGCCTGAGGAAGGCTGAGGCTCTTGGGCGATCTCGGGTCGGCGCTGCTGGTGGTCGTGGTGCTTGCCGGCGCGGTCCCCCTGGTGATCGGCGCCTACCAGTTCGCCCTCATCGGCCTCGGCCGGTGGCGCAACCACTACGACCGCTGCGGCGACGTGCTGCCCCGAACGGCCATATTGGTGCCGGCGTGGAACGAGGCCCTCGTGCTGGAGACCTCCATCGACCAGCTGGTGGCGCTCGACTACCCGGCCGATCGCCTGCGGGTGTACGTGGTGGACGACGCCAGCACCGACGAGACGCCGGAGCTGCTGGCGCGCAAGGCACTGGAGCACCCCGGTCGGGTGTTCCACCTGCGCAGGGAGCAGGGAGGCCAGGGCAAGGCGCACACGCTCAACCACGGCCTCGCCGTGGTGCTCGGCGAGAGCTGGGCCGAGGCGGTGCTGATCATGGACGCCGACGTGGTCTACGAGCCCGACTCGCTGCGCAAGATGGCGCGGCACCTGGCGGACCCCGACGTGGGAGCCGTGACCGCGTACATAAAGGAGGGCAGCCGCCCGGGCACCTCGTTCAACCGCTTCATCGCCTACGAGTACGCCACGGCCCAGGCCGCCGGGCGTCGTGCGCAGAACGTGATCGGTGCTCTTGCCTGCCTGGCCGGCGGGGCTCAGCTGCACACCCGCGCCAACCTCGAGGCCATCGGGGGGCGGATCGACACCACCTCGCTTGCCGAGGACACGGTGACGACCTTCCTCACGCAGCTCCAGGGCCGGCGGGTGATCTTCGAGCCCAACGCCGTCTGCTGGGCCGAGGAGCCCTCGGGGGTTTCGGCGCTGTGGCGCCAGCGGCTGCGCTGGGCCCGGGGGAACGTGCAGGTGACGCGCCGGTTCAAGCGCGTGTGGTTCAGGCGATCACCCACCCATCGCCTGGGAGGGATCACGTTCGGGCTCATCTGGTTCAGCATCTTGCTGCTTCCGGCCGTGATGGTGCTCTCTTCGGCCGCCCTGGTGGTGCTGTTCCTCACCGACTTCGCCCTCGCGCAGCAGGCATTCCGGCAGCTGTGGATACTCAACGCCCTCGCGTTCGTCTTCACCACCGCGTTCGCACTCCTCATCGACCTGCCGACGGCCCGGCGGGCATGGCGCCAGGCGATCATGTTCCCCGGGCTGTTCTCGGTGCTGATAATCGTCTTCACGCTCTGCCCGGTGCTGCTGGTGGCGCTGGAGGCAGCGTTGGGTCGCTGGACCGGCTTCGTCGTGACCGACGGGCAGGTTCGAGCCGTGATGATCGCTGCGTACCTGTGGGTCGCCGGGTGCATGGCGGGCGCGTACCTGGCGAAGAAGGTGGACGACTGGGGTTGGCCCAGGGCTGCCCGTGCGCTCATCTACCTGGTGGGTTACGGGCCGCTCCTGTGCGCCGTGACGTTCACCGCGTACGTGCACGAAGCGCGCCACCGAGAGCAGCGCTGGGAGAAGACCGAGAAGCTGGGCTCCGTGGGGATCCGCTCGTGAGAGCCGGTGGCCCGGTCTCGGCGCGCGGACCCGACGGGGGTGGTAGCGCCCGCTTCCTCGGGGAGCTCGCCGAGAGCCGCCGGGCGGAGGGGCGCCTGCCGTGGAAGCAGCTCGCCGCGTCGGCCCTGGTGGCAGCGGTGGTGGTGGCTCGCTACCTGTGGTTCGCGTAGTCATTCGCGGGTCGCAGGGACACCGATCGAATATCCCGCTAACGTGATCTACGACACACCGGTGGCCGGGTCAGTCAGTCGGTCGCTTTCGGATTTCTGGGGAGGACGAGTATGAGTTTGTCGAAGCGGTTGGTAGCCGGCGCCACGGCGGTGGCGCTGGGGATGGGCGTGATGCTCGTCGGCGGGGCCAGCCCGGCGGGCGCAGCGGTCGTGAGCACCGAGTCCACTCAGTGGATCTGGTGCAACCCGACCCCATTGGACACTCAGAAGCAAGCGGTACCGACCGTTACGCAGGCACCCGATTCCGTCTCGGCCGGCGACACCTTCGACGTGAGCTTCAGCACCCAGCTCCCCTCGATCGTTCTCAACGGCTTCATCATCTACGACAGCGACACGCTATGGCAGTTCCCTGAAGAGGTGACCGTGAACAGCGTCGAGCTCGTTGGTGGCACGTCCGGTGATCCGGCGTTCAACGACGGCCAGGAGAGCCAGTGGGCAGGCGAGGTGTGGATCAACCCCACGATCGAGGACATCGAAGCGGTGAACACCTGGTTCGCCGGGGCGACCGCGATCGAGAACCCATATCCGGAGCGTGAGCCCGGGACCCCCTCGGAGTTCGGCCCGATCCCGCCGGCTGTCCCCGAGGGCTGGGAGCCGAACGAGAACACGGTCCTCGTGCAGTCGACCCCGAACCCGGGCCTGACATCCAGCCTCGATTCTGACTGGCCCGAGCAGCTGGGCTTCGCCGGTCGGCCGACCCCGCAGACGGTGGTGGCCAACGTGACGGTGAAGGAAGGCGTTGACGACCAGTGGATCAACTGGGGTGCCCCGCTCACGTCGCACTCGCACGCCTACGCAGCGAACTTCGGCCTGAGCACCGACACCACCTGCATTCCCCACTACTGCGAGCCAGGCGTGCCGCCGGCCGAGTGCTCAGCCCTTCCAGCTCCCGGTCAGCCCCTGAGCCAGCTAAAGATGACGGCGCGCTACATCCTGGGCCAGACGGCGGTGGGCGATGCCTTCCCCGACTTCCTCGACGTGCCTCGCTGGGCGCACTTCTACGACGAGATCTTCTGGATGGGAGACACGGGGATCTCCGAGGGGTACCCGGTGCCGGGCGGCTACAACTACCAGCCCAACGACGCCCTGACCCGCCAGGCCATGTCGGCCTTCCTGTTCCGCCAGGCCAACCCGGGCGTCGAGCCGACGGCTTGCACGGAGATGCCGTTCGTCGACGTGCCTGTGGACCACCCGTTCTGTGCGGAGATCAAGTGGATGTCCGACGAGGGCATCTCGACTGGCTACGACACGCCCGAGGGCAAGAAGTACCAGCCGAACACACCGCTGACCCGCATGGCGATGTCGGCCTTCCTGTTCCGCCTGGGCGAGGGTGGTGAGGCCGACCCGCCGGACTGCGCCCCGCCGATCTTCATCGACGTGCAGCCGGGAGACGACTTCTGCGGTGAGATCAAGTGGATGGCCCTGGAGGGCATCTCGGAGGGCTACGAGACCTCTGGCGGCATGGAGTACCGCCCGGCTCTGCCTCTGACCCGCCAAGCCATGTCGGCGTTCCTGTTCCGCTTCAGCGAGATCGACCTGTAGGCGGAAAGAACGAGCAAGCAACACGAAGAGCTACTGGAGAGGGGCGGGCCAAAGGGCCCGCCCCTCTCTCGCGATGGTGGGGGTGACGGTGGGAAGTGATGGGGTGTCTCGAAGGCTCGTCCATGCAGCCTCCGGCTTCGTCGCTTTGCTGCTCTTGACGGTGGTCCTGGTGCCACCGGCGACTGCAGCATCGGACGACGGAGCGGCATCGTCGACAGAGTCGACCGGCTTCGACGACGTGGGGGCGGATCACCCGTTCTTCCACGAGATCGAGTGGTTGGCGGAGGAGGGGATAGCCGAGGGCTTCCCCGACGGCACGTTCGGCGACACGCTGCCCGTGACCCGCCAGGCGATGGCTGCCTTCCTCTACCGGTTCTCGGTGGGAGCCGAGGACCCGCCGGCGTGCCTCGAGCCACCCTTCTCGGACGTCCCGGTGGACCACGAGTTCTGCGCCGAGATCGCCTGGTTGGTGGCGCAGGGCATCACCCAGGGATACGGCGACGACACCTTCGGGCCCGGACTCGCCATCACGCGCCAGGCCATGGCCGCCTTCCTCTACCGCGAGGCGGGCAACCCCGACGGCGAGGCGCCCGAGTGCGACACCTCGCCGTTCGTCGACGTGCCCACCGACCACCCGTTCTGCGGCGAGATCGCGTGGCTCGCCGGCCAGGGCGTCTCGATCGGCTTCCACGACGGGACGTTCGGGACCGACAGCGTCATCACGCGGCAGGCCATGGCTGCCTTCATGTGGCGCCTGGCCCTGCTCGAGGACCCCGGTGATCCCGTGCCGTCGGCCGGTTGCGGCACCGCCACGATGGCACCCGTCGAGGAGCTGCGGGTGGACGTGGAGATCGACGGGACCGAGCGGTGGTACCTGCTCACCGTGCCGCCCGGGCACGACGGGGAGACCCCCATCCCCCTCGTGGTCGACTTCCACGGGCTGGCCGAGGGGGCGACCATCCACACCCAGATGAGCGCCTACAGCGAGCTGGCCTGGACCGAGGGCTTCGCCGTGGCCTTCCCGCACGGCACCGGCACCCCGGTGCGCTGGAACGTGGGCGCCGGGGACGACAACCCCGACCTGGCCTTCGTCGACGCCATCCTCGACACGCTCGGCGAGCAGCTCTGCCTCGACGAGTCACGCTTCTACGCCACGGGCCTCTCGTTCGGCGGCTTCATGACGTCGCGCATCGCCTGCTCGCGCTCCGACCGCTTCGCCGCGGTCGCTCCGGTGGCCGGCGTGGTGATGCCCGAGCCGTGCGACACCGAGCGAGCCGTGCCACTCATCACCTTCCACGGCACCGACGACCACCTCCTGCACTACGACGGCGGCGTGGGGATCGAAGAGGAGCCCCCGGCGGTCGTCGACAGCCTCGGGCCGACGCAGGACGAGGATCCGCCCAGAGCTCCCGAGGGCATGGACCTGACCAGGCCCATCCCAGAGCAGGTCGCCCTCTGGGCTGCTCACGACGGCTGCCTTCCCGATCCCGTCGACACCCAGATCACCGACGAGGTGATCCATCGCGTGTACCGCTGCCCCACAGGCTCCGCGGTGGAGCTGTACATCGTGATCGGCGGAGGCCACGCCTGGCCCGGCAGCGAGTTCAGCAAGCTCATCTCGTTCGCCGTGGGCTACACCACCTTCGACATCTCGGCCACGGAGCTGTCGTGGGCCTTCTTCCAGCGATTCCACCTCCCCACCCCGTAGCTGTGCATCGGTGGTCGGTTGCGGGTGGAGTGGAGTCGGACTAGCTTCTGGACAGATGTCCAGTTCAGCGGTGGAACTAGACGGGGGGATGGGGGAGCTGCTCTCCCTCGAGCCGACCCGCAGGCACCTGTCGGTGCGCCAGGCGCGCACGGTGCAGAAGCTGACCGAGGCTGCCCTCGAGGAGCTGCGAAGCGTCGGGTTCGACGGGCTCACGGTGCGCAACGTCGCGCGGCGGGCAGGAACGGCCCCAGCCACCGCCTATACGTACTTCACCTCCAAGGAGCACCTGGTGACCGAGGTGTTCTGGAGGAGGCTGCAGGGGTTGGCTCCCACCGAGCTGGCCGACGACATGACACCGGATGCCCGGGTGAGCGCCACGCTGGCCGACCTGGCCCTGATGGTCGTGGACGAACCCGAGCTGGCGGCCGCGTGCACGGTGGCGATGCTCGCCCCCGAGCCCGACGTGAAGCTGCTGCGCGACCAGATCGGTGCAGAGGTGAGCCGCCGCGTGGGCCGGGCCCTGGGCGACGTCGCTGACCCCGCGGTGAAGGCCACCTTGGAGCTGGTGGTCACCGGAGCGCTGTTGCAGGCCGGCATGGGCCACGTGGCCTACGAGGATCTGCCCGAGCTGCTGGCGGCGGCGGCGAAGGTGGTGCTGCGCCCATGAGCACGGCGACCCTGGCCTACAACCCGTACGCGTACGAGATCCACGAGGATCCCTACCCCACTTACGCCCGCCTTCGCAGCGAGGCCCCCCTCTACCACAACGAGGAGATGGGCTTCTGGGCGCTGTCCCGCCACGCCGACGTGGTGGGAGCGTTCCGCGACTCGGGCACGTTCTCGTCGGCGGAGGGCGTGTCGCTCGACCCGGCCGCTTCGGGGCCCCACGCCCACCGGACAATGTCGTTCCTGGCCATGGACCCGCCTCGTCACGGCCGGATGCGGTCGCTGGTGTCGAGGGGGTTCACGCCCAGGCGGGTGGCGGAGCTGGAGCCCAGGATCCGCGAGCTGGCCCGGGAGCACCTCGAGCGAGCGGTGGACGAGCGCTCCTTCGACTTCATCGGCGACTTCGCCGGCCTCCTCCCCATGGACGTGATCTCCGAGCTCATCGGGGTGCCCAGGTCGGATCGGGCGGAGGTGCGCAGGCTCGCCGACCTGCTCGTGCACCGCGAGGAGGGCGTGAACGACGTGCCTCCCGCTGGCGTGGAGGCTGCCCTCACCCTGGTGGGCTACTACAGCGACATGCTGGCGGAGCGCCGGCGTACGCCCACCGACGACCTCACCACCGCCCTGCTCGACGCGGAGATCGACGGTGACCGCCTGGCCGACGACGAGATCATCGGGTTCTTGTTCCTGATGGTGGTGGCCGGCAACGAGACCACCACGAAGCTGCTGGGCAACGCCTGGTACTGGGCGTGGCGCAACCCCGCCCAGCGAGCTCTGCCCTTCTCCGATCCGGCCCTGGTTCCCACCTGGGTGGAGGAGACGTTGCGATACGACACGTCCACCCAGATGCTCGCCCGGGTGACCACCACCGAGGTGGAGGCCTACGGCCAGGTCGTGCCCGCGGAGGAGCGGGTGCTGTTGCTGGTCGGCTCGGCCAACCGCGACGAGGAGGTGTTCGCCGACGCCGACGCCTTCGTGCTGGACCGGCCCGACAAGGAGCGCCAGCAGCTCGCCAGCTTCGGCTTCGGCCGCCACTTCTGCCTCGGTGCCTCGTTGGCGCGCCTGGAGGCCAGGGTGGCGTTGGAGGAGCTCGTGAACGTGGTTGCCGACTACGAGGTCGACCCCAGGGGGATGAGCCGCGTCCACTCGGTGAACGTGCGGGGCTTCGCCAACCTGCCCACCACGGTGGTGCCGCGCTGATGCCCAGGTTCGACCCGCACCCCGAGCGGCGACCTGCCGTGGTGACCGGGGCGTCGTCGGGCATAGGTCGGGCGTCGGCTGCCTCGCTGGCGGCGGCGGGTCACCCGGTGGCGCTGGGGGCAAGGCGGGTGGCGATGTGCGAGCAGGCCGCCGAGGAGATCCGCTCGGCTGGGGGAGAGGCGGTGGCGTTGCCTCTGGACCTGCTCGACGCGGACTCGGTGGCGGCCTTCTGCAAGAGGGCCACCGACGAGCTCGGCGATGTCGAGGTGGTGGTGTCGAACGCCGGCGACGTTCGCCCGGTCACGGCCGTGGGCGCCGATCCAGAGGTGTTCGAGCGCCAGCTGGTGGTGAACCTGGCCGGCCCGCAGCGCCTGCTGCACCACCTGGTGCCGGCGATGGTGGAGCGCGGCCGGGGTGACGTGGTGCTGGTCACCTCGGAGGTGGCGGTGAGACCCCGGCCGAGGATGGCGGGCTACGTGGCCGGCAAGTCGGGCTTGGAAGGCCTGGGCCGCTCGCTGCAGATGGAGCTGGAGGGCACCGGGGTGCGGGTGGGCATGATCCGACCGGGCCCATCGAGGACCGAGCAGGGCACCGACTGGTCGGACGACGATGTGGACGCGGTGATGGCCGACTGGGCCAGGTGGGGCGTGATGCGCCACGGGGGCTACATGCGCCCGCGCGACGTGGCGGCAGCGGTGGTGGCGATGGTCTCGGTGCCTCGGGGCACCAGCTTCGCCCTGCTGGAGGTCCAGCCGGAGGCACCGGTAGAGCGAGGGGAGAAGTAGATGACGTCCGTTGAGCCGTTGCCGACTGACGCTGCGGAGCCTGCGTCGGAGCAGCGAGACCGATGACGACCGGATCGGCGAAGCCGGCAGCGGCGACACCTGTGGAACCGGCGCAGATCAAGGTCGTCTCGGGGGACGACGGTGGCACGGGACACCTCGAGGAGCTGCGGCGAGACCCCATCGGGCTGATGCAGCGCGTGCGCGACGAGTGCGGCGACGTGGGCGAGCTCCGCCTGGCGGACAGGTCGGTGGTGCTGCTGTCGGGGGCAACCGCGAACGAGATGTTCTTCAGGGCTGCCGACGAGGAGCTGGACCAGGGCGAGGCGTACCCGTTCATGACGCCGATCTTCGGCGAGGGCGTCATCTTCGACGCCCCTCCCGAGCGGCGCCGGGAGATGCTCCACAACCAGGCGCTGCGCGACCGGTACATGCGCGGGCACGCCGAGACCATCTCTGCCGAGGTGGAGGCCATGGTGGACGCCTGGGGATCGGACGCAGCCCCAGGTGAAGGCGAGATCGACCTCCTCGACTGGTTCGCCGAGCTGACGATCTACACGTCTTCGGCGTGCCTCATCGGCAAGCGCTTCCGCGACGAGCTCGATCCCCGGTTCGCCGAGCTGTACCACGACCTCGAGCGCGGCACCGACGCCATCGCCTACGTCGATCCCTACGCCGACATCGAGAGCTTCCGCAAGCGCGACGCAGCACGCGTGGCCCTGGTGGAGCTCGTGCAGGGCATCATGGACCGACGCTCGCAGGAGCCCCCGCCGTCGGACGACGAGCGCGACCTGCTCGACGTGCTCATGTCGATCAAGGACGACGACGGCGAGCTGCGCGTCGCCGCCGACCAGGTGACCGGCATGTTCATATCGATGATGTTCGCCGGGCACCACACCACCTCGGGCACCGCCGCCTGGACCCTCATCGAGCTGCTGCGCAACCCCGAGTGGCTGGCTCGGGTCGTTGCGGAGCAGGACGCACTGGCGGCGCAGGGGGAGAGCGTCAGCTACCAGGCCCTCCGGGAGATCCCGGTGCTGGAGGCCTGCATCAAGGAGGCCCTGCGGCTGCACCCGCCCCTCATCCTGGTGCTGAGGGTGGCCAAGGTGGACATGGAGGTGGAGGGCTTCAGGATCGACGCGGGGAAGCTCGTGGGGGCTTCTCTCTCGGTGTCGAACCGACTGCCCGAGGCCTTCGACGACGCCGACAGGTTCGACCCCGATCGCTACATCACGCCGCGCCAGGACGACCTGGACAACCCCTGGAACTGGATCCCCTTCGGTGCCGGTCGACACCGCTGCGTGGGCGCGGCGTTCGCGATGATGCAGCTGAAGGCCATCTTCTCGGTGCTCCTGCGCGACTGGGAGTTCGAGGCGGGCCAGCCGCTCGACAGCTACCGCAACGACCACTCGAAGATGGTGGTGCAGCTCGCCCAGCCCTGCCTCGCCCGCTACCGGCGCCGCGAGCGGGCGTAGGGGCCGGCGATGGGGGGCTACCGGGTGGTGGTGGACCGGGTGCTGTGCCAGGGACACGGCGTGTGCGAGTCGGAGGCGCCCGAGGTGTTCTCGGTCTCGAAGAAGGGCGACCTGACCGTGCTCGACGAGACCCCACCCGAAGAGCTCCGCTCGAAGGTGGAGCTTGCGGTGAAGTACTGCCCCACCCACGCCCTCTCGATCGCTGCGGGGCCGGCGGTGGAGCATCAAGACCGATGACGACAGCCGAGCTCTGCGAAGCAGACGAACTGGAGGACGTGTGATGGGGGCTTACCCGCGCGAAGAGCTGGAGCAGATGGTCCAGCGTTGGATAGACGCCAACCGCAAGGCCGAGGAGGCAGGTGACTGGCGGCCCATGGCCGAGCTGTACACGCCCGACGCCACCTACGGCTGGAACTACGGGCCCCACACCGAGTTCATGGCGGTGGGCCGTGACGAGATCCGCGAACTGGCCCTGGGTGCTGAGATGGCGGGGCTCGACGGCTGGGAGTACCCGTACGAGGAGATCCTGATCGACCCCGACAAGGGGATGGTGGTGGGGTTCTGGCGCCAGTTGGCCGACGCGACCCGCGACGACGGGTCGCGCTACGAGGTGGCAGGCATCGGTGGGAGCTGGTTCCGCTACGCGGGCAACTTCCAGTGGAGCTGGCAGCGTGACTGGTTCGACTTCGGCAACGCGGCTGCGCTGTTCATGGAGATGATGACCGACGGGAAGCTCTCGGAGGGGATGACCGCCCGGATGAACCGCTCGATGCGGAGCGACCTCCCTGGCTACTACCCGGCCTTCAAGGCGCCCAAGGGGATCTGGGAGGCACCGTGAGCGGTACCTCGTCGCCCGGCTCGGCGACCGACGTGGGAGCCCTGGGCGATCTCGGCGTGCTGTTGGTGGACGGCAAGCTCGTGCCCGCTTCGGACGGGGGCAACTTCGAGACGCTCAACCCCGCCACCGAGGAGGTGCTGGGCGAGGCCGCCGATGCCACGGCCGAAGACGTGGACGCGGCGATCGCTGCGGCTCGAGCCGCGTTCGACGAGGGGTCGTGGGCCCACGACGTGTCCTTCCGGGCCAGGTGCCTGCGCCAGCTGCGCGACGCCATGCAGGGCCACGCCGAAGAGCTGAGAGACCTGACCGTGGCCGAGGTGGGAGCTCCTGTCTTCCTCACCTCTGGGGCCCAGCTCGACGCCCCGGTCGCCGACCTGGGCTGGGCAGCGGACCTCGCCGAGAGCTACGACGGATGGAAGGTGGACCTCGGCCGCGCCGAGCCCATGGGTGTGCCAAGCCACCGCTGGGTGCTGCGCGAGCCGGCCGGGGTGGTGGGGGCGATCACGCCGTGGAACTTCCCCCACCAGATCAACCTGGCCAAGGTGGGCCCGGCGCTGGCGGCGGGTTGCACCGTGGTGCTCAAGGCCGCTCCCGACACGCCGTGGTGCGCCTCCGCCCTCGCCCGCATCGCCGCTACTGAGACCGACCTTCCCCCTGGCGTCCTCAACGTGATCACCTCGTCGGACCATGCCGTGGGGGCACAGCTCTCCAGCGATCCACGGGTCGACCTGGTGAGCTTCACCGGCTCTACGGCCACGGGACGCAAGGTGATGGCCTCGGCGGCCGACACCTTGAAGCGGGTGTTCCTCGAGCTGGGCGGGAAGTCGGCCTTCGTGGTGCTCGACGACGCCGACCTGGCTGCCGCCGCCGCTCTGGCAGCGTTCACGGCCTGCACCCACGCAGGCCAGGGGTGCGCCATCACCACCCGGTTGCTCGTGCCGCGCGAGCTGTTCGACGAGGCGGTGGAAGCGACCGCCGCCACCATGAGCGCCCTGGGCGCCGGCGACCCGACCGATCCCGGCACGGTGTGCGGCCCGGTCGTCTCGGCCCGCCAGCGAGAGCGGGTGGAGGCCTACCTGCGACTGGCCGTCGAGGAGGGCGGCAGCTTCGCCTGCGGCGGAGGGAGGCCGGAGGGCCGCGACAAGGGCTTCTTCGTGGAGCCCACCTTGATCGTGGGGTTGGACAACGACGCCCGGGTGGCGCGGGAGGAGATCTTCGGCCCCGTGCTGGTGGCGATCCCCCACGACGGCGACGACGACGCGGTGCGCATCGCCAACGACTCGCCTTACGGACTGTCGGGCTCGGTGAGCTCGGGCGATCCCGAGCGGGCCTGGGCGGTGGCCCGGCGCGTGCGCACCGGCACCATGAGCGTGAACGGCGGGGTCTGGTACGGCGGCGACGTGCCCTTCGGCGGTTACAAGCAGTCGGGGATAGGTAGGGAGATGGGCGTGCAGGGCTTCGAGGAGTACCTCGAGACCAAGTCAGTCGCCGAAGGGATCTAGGAGGCGGCCGGAGGGTTGCCGAAGGGCTCAGAGGCGAGCGTGAGAGCAGCAGAGGGGATCTGATGGGAAGGTTCGACGGGAAGGTCTCGGTGGTCACCGGGGCAGGCAGGGGCATAGGCGAGGCCTACGCACGGGCGTTGGCGGCCGAGGGGGCTTCGGTGGCCGTGGCCGACCTCGACACGTCGAGCGCCGAGGCGGTGGCCAAGTCCATCCAGGCCGACGGGGGCTCGGCCGTGGCCGTGACGGTCGACGTGTCCGACCCTGCCTCCACGGAGGCCATGGCGAGCTCCGTCGCGGAGGCCTTCGGGGGCATAGACCACCTCGTCAACAACGCGGCGATCTACGGGTCGATGCAGCTCGACCTGCTCATAACCGTCGACTGGGACTACTACCGCCGCTTCATGGACGTGAACCTCAACGGCGCGCTGCTGTGCTCTCGCGCCTGCTGGCCGGAGATGAAGGCCAGGGGGGGCGGGGCCATCGTCAACCAGTCGTCGACGGCTGCGTGGCTCTACTCCGGCTTCTACGGCCTGGCGAAGGTGGGCGTTAACGGGCTCACCCAGCAGCTGGCCCACGAGCTGGGAGGATCCGGCATCCGAGTGAACGCCATCGCCCCGGGACCGATCGACACCGAGGCGACCCGCACGGTGGTGCCGTCCTCGATGGTCGACGACATGGTCAAGGTGCTGCCCCTCAAGCGCCAGGGAACCCCGCAGGACCTCGTGGGGATGTGCCTCTTCCTGCTCTCGGACGAGGCGAGCTGGGTGACCGGCCAGATCTTCAACGTCGACGGCGGCCAGATCATCCGCTCATGAGCGAGCACAACGACCCCACCGCCCGCTCTTGGCACACGATCGCGCTCGAAACGGCGCGTTGGTGTGCCAACCCGGCTGGGAAGGGGGCCTGATGAGCGAAGCAGGGCTCACCGACGGGGAGGTCGTCGAGCTTCTGGCGGAGCGCGACGGCGCGCCGGACGCCCCGCCCGTCGGCTTCGTGGGACTCGGTCAGATCGGCGCTCCCATGGCGTCGCACCTCGTGGACTGGCCCGGTGGGCTCACGGTGTTCGACGTTCGAGCGGATGCCTGCGATCCGCTGGTGGCGGGTGGGGCGCGCCGTGCCGGCTCGGTGAGCGAGCTGGCGGCGGGCTGCGACGTGGTCTCGGTGATGGTGCGCGACGACCCCCAGGTGTGGGAGGTGCTCCAGGAGGTTCTGCTGTCGGCCCGCCCGGGCACCGTGGTGGCGGTGCACTCGACCATCGGCCTCGACACGGCCGTGGCCCTCGCCGAGGCGGCGGCGTTGCGAGGGGTGGAGGTGGTGGACGCCCCGGTGAGCGGGGGCTTCATGGGAGCGCACGCGGGGAACCTGGCGGTGATGGTGGGCGGCGACCCCGAGGCGGTGGAGCGGTGCCGGCCGCCCTTCGAGACCTGGGCCGCCCTGGTGTCGCACCTCGGGCCGGTGGGGGCTGGCACCAGGGCGAAGCTGGCGAGGAACCTGCTGCACTTCGTGGCGTTCACCGCGGCGGGAGAGGCCCAGCGACTGGCCGAGGCTGCAGGGATCGACTTGGTGGAGCTGGGTCGCATCATCCGCCACACCGACGCTGTCACCGGGGGCCCGGGGGCGGTGGTCATCCGCGGCGACACGGCCCCCATACCGGTGGGCGATGGCCTGAGAGAGGTCTTCGAGCACGCGAGCAGCCTGGGACGCAAGGACCTTCGCCTCGCCGTGGAGATGGGCCAGGCGCTCGACGTGGACGTCCCGATGGCCCGGTTCGCACTCGAGAACCTGGCGTCCGCCCTCGGCGTGCCCGGGTCCGATCCCGAACCTCAGACCGAACCAGGAGAGAGCTGACGTGGTCGACGATCGACGTGCCAAGGGCCGAGAGGTCATGTCGCAGGTGTACGGCTGGGAGGTGGGCGACGACATCTCCGGCGACTTCGTGGAGATGACCGTCGACCACCTCTTCGGTGAGGTCTGGACACGGGAGGGCCTGACCATCCGGGAGCGACGGCTGATGCTGGTGGGCCTGCTGGTGGGCATGGGCTTGGACGACGTGGTGGGCCTTCAGCTCGACGCCGCCCTCCGCCAGGGCGACCTGACCCCCGACGACCTGCGCGAGGCCGTGATGTTCCTGGCCCACTACGCCGGTTGGCCCAGGGGGGCCAAGCTCAACACCCAGGTGGAGGAGCTGATCGCCAAGCTCCCGAGCGATGGCGACGGGGGTGCCGGCAAGGCCGGCAGCTGAGCGTGGGCGACCAGGTGCGGTCCACCCCGACCCCCTTGCACGAGCTCCCGGCCCACCAGCTGGTCACCCTCGGACACGAGTACCTGCTGGCAGGGCACCTGATCGACAGGGCCGGTATGCCCCAGCTCATCGCCCGCTACGGCATCGACACCATGCGAGACGTGGCGATCGAGGAGTGGATGAGCGCCAGCCCCGTGTACACCCGCAGGATGCAGCGTGCCCTCGGGTTCGAGGGCGACGACGTGACCACGATCTTCAAGGGGATGCAGCTCGACATCGGAGCGCCCCCCCAGTTCATGGACTTCCGATACACCGTTCACGATGAGGGCCACGGCGAGTTCCACCTCGACTCGTGCGGGGCGCTCATGGACGTCGAGCCCATGGGCGACGACTACGTGGTGGCGATGTGCCACCACATCGAGGACCCGACCTTCGACGCCACCGCCGCGGCCACCAACCCGAAGGCCAGGATGCGTCCGGTCCACAGGCCTCCACGCGAGCCCGCAGACCGCCACCCGCACTGCCACTGGACGGTGGTCATCGAGCCCGACGCCGTTCCGATCCCCGAACCAGAGGGAGCGATCCGCATGGCGGCCAGCCGGGCTGCCAGCGTGGTGCTCGAGCGGGTGGACCGCACTGCTGCCTGGGGCTCCGAGCCCGGTCGCACCGACTACGCGGGGCCGCTCGCCGCCGACCTGCGCCTCGACGAGCTGGCGCCGGCGAAGCTCGTGGAGGTGCTGGAGGAGGTGTGCCTGCAGGGGCACCTCCTGGCCATGGCGTTCATGGCCGCGGTGGCCGATCGCTCCGGGTGGGACGAGGCGACGGAGGTGGGTCTGGCCCAGCTGGTGGGTATAGCGGGCCTGACCGCCGACCGGATCGGGCGAGCCCTGGAGCTTGGAGCGAGCCGCCCCGAGATGAGCGGTGCCGACCGCTCCGGTGACAGTCCCGACCAGGGCGTTCGCAGCGCGTCGGCGGTCCTCGACGACGTGGCGACCGTGCTGGGCCTGCACCCGGCCCTGGGCCCCCGTCCCTACGTCGCCGTGGAGCTGGAGAGGGCGGGCGAGGTGCTCACGGTGCGCCTCGGGAGCTGCGACGCCCTGCACGAGACGGTGGCCCCCTCCTGGCCGATGCTGCTGGCCTCTGCCCCGGGCGGCACGAGGGCCCTCGATTCCATCGTGGGCCAGGTCGACCCTCGGGCCTTCTGCACCGTGGTGGACGAAGGTGCCACCGACGGCGCAGGGCGCACGTGGGAGGTCACCTTGGGTGCCGAGCCCCGCCCCGAGCCCGACGAGGTCGTGCTCACGCGGTTCTCGACCGGAGCCGACTTCAAGTTCCAGACGCGCTGACCCGCCACCGCCGGCTGTCACCCCTTGGATGACAAAGAAGGGCCAGTCGTGTCACCCGGGTGGGCTATTTCACCCTCGCTCACCCTGCGTGGCCCTTGAGGGTCTCGGATACTCTCCGGCCATATGTCGTCTTCGCCCGAGATCTCCTTCGGCGGGGTCGACCAGCGTCGCGAAGGAGCGTTCGAGGTCGAGCGGACAGGCCTCCTGTCGGTGCTGGCCGAAGGAAGCCGGAGGAGGATGTCCCTCATCCTCGGACCCTCCGGTTCGGGCAAGTCGGTGCTGGTGCGCCAGTGGATCAGACGCCTGCCCTCCGGTTGCGTGGCCCGGGTGGCCGTGGATCCGGACGCCAACGACGCCGAGAGCTTCGGCCGCGACCTGGTGCGGGCGGTGTCAGAGGTGCGTCCCGGTTTCGGGGGGGACGTCCTGCGGCATCTGGCGCTCAGCGGCGAGCGCCTCGGCAGGCCGTTCCTCGAGGCCTTCGTGGACGCCACGATCGATCTGGGGTCCTTCACGGTGGTCGTCGACGACCTCCACGAGCTCCCCTGCCTGGTCGCGGAGGAGCTGGGGTGGCTGATCATTCGCACTCCGCCCGACTTCCACCTGGTGGTGGCTACCCGCTCTGAACCCCCCATGCGCCTAGCTCGGCTGCGCGCCCACGACCAGCTCACCGAGATCAGGGCTTCATCGTTGGCTCTCGACGTGGTCGAGACGGCGAAGCTCGCCGAGCACGTGTCGGGACGGCGCCTGACCGTCACCCAGCGCCAGCTCCTTCACGATCGCACCGAGGGTTGGGCGGTGGGCGTCCAGCTGGCCGCCCTCGCCTTGCGGAGCCGCCCCGACGGTGACGAGTACCTGCGAACCTTCAGCGGGGCTAACCGGGCGGTGGCCGACTACCTGATCGAAGAGGTGGTGCGCCAGCAGCCCGCCGAGGTGCGCTCGTTCCTGTGGAGCACGTCGGTGCTCGACCGCCTGGATCCGGACCTGTGCGACGAGCTCACCGGCCGAGACGACGCGCACGAGGTGCTGACCGAGCTCCAGCGGAGGGAGCTCTTCGTGGTCCCCCTCGAATCCCACCCGGGAAGCTTCCGCTACCACCAGCTCTTCGCAGAGGTCATGCGCCACCAGCTGAGGGCGCAGGACCGGGCGCTCCACGACGACCTGCTCGTGCGGACTGCACGCTGGCACCTGGGTCGAGGCGAGCTCGCTTCTGGGGTGGAGTGCTTGTTGCGGGCCGAGCGATGGCACGAGGCTCTCGACATCGTGGGCGCCAACGGCTGGACGCTCTACGAGAGGGGCGAGACCGCTCAGGCCATCAAGTGGCTGGAGTCGGTGCCCCCCGCAGAGATGCGCCGCCACGGCCAGGCCCGTTTCACGCTGGTGACCCTCTACCGGTTCGCTGGCCGCCCCGACGCCGCCACTGGCCTTCTCGACGAGCTCCGACGCGAGGTCGAGCCTGGCAGCAGGGCTGCCATGGCCGTGGACGTGCTGTTCGCCACCGGGGTGAGGCAGGACGTGGCTCCCGAGGTGGCCCTGGTGGGCGCCCAGGCCGCCGTCGATTGGTTCGACTCGGCAGATCGGACCCCCAGCTCCAACCCCCGTGGTCCCTCCGACGACTGGGTGCTGAGCTGCACGAGGGTGTACGGAGCCGTCGCCCTCACCCGGCTGGGCAGGTTGAACGAGGCACGGGAGTGGCTGTCGGCGGCTCTGCAGGTGGCCGCTCCCCACCGGCCCTGGAAGGTGCGTGCGCTCGGGTGCCTGGCCCTGGTCGAAGCCGAGGAGGGGAACCTGGAGAAGGCCTACGCGCTGGCCCAGCAGGCGTTCAAGCTGGACGCTGAGGCGAACGGCGTGGATCCGATCTCGGTGATCGACGCCCGACTCGCCTCGGGTGTGGTCGCCTACGACCGTGGCGACCTGAGGGCGGCGGCCGAGGACTTCGGCGAAGCCGAGAGGATGGCGAGGGTGGCCTGCGCCGCCAACACGCTCCCGCTCGCAGTGGTGTGGCAGGCTCGGGTGAGCCTGGCCCTGGGAGAGCCTCGGACCGGACTCGAACGGCTGGTCCGTTGGCGCCGTGAGGGGAACCCCCAAGCCCCGCTCCACCTGCAGCCGCTCCTGGCGGCGGTGGAGTCGGCGCTCCTGATGGCCATGCGCGAGCCGGAGAGGGCCAAGCGGGTCCTGGGCCGCGCACCCCACACGACCGACACCTTGGCGGTGGCGGCGCAGTTCGCCGCTACGCAGGGAGATCGCGGCACGCTGGCCATCGTGGTCGAGCGGTGGCCGGCTGCACCGTCTCGCCGGAGCAGGATCCAGCACCTCGTGTGGCGGGCGGTCCTGTCGAGCTCGAGGGGCGACGAGGTGGCCACGCGCGAGCACCTCCGCGCGGCCGTGCGCCTGGCCGACGTAGAGGGCCACAGCCGCGTCTTCCTGGACGCGGGACCCCTGGTCACGGACCTACTGCGCAGCTCGGGAGCGCTTGCGGACGCCTCCTCTCTCGAAGAGCTCAACCTCGCGCTCATGCGGATGGCTGCCGAGCGCAGCCAGGCCGAAGGCCTGCTGAGCGACCGCGAGCTGGAGGTGGTGACGCAGCTGGACACGCTGCTCAGCAACCAGGAGATCGCCGAGAAGCTCCTGATCTCCCACAACACCCTCAAGACCCACATCCGGCGCATCTACCGCAAGCTCGGGGCAGAGAGCCGGCGCGACGCCGTCGCTCGCGCGCAGGGCATGGGCCTCCTCCCCCACCGGGCGCCATAGGTCACACCGGTATCACCCCTCACCCATCACCCCAACGGGGTGAAAGAGGGGCCCCGTGAAGGTTCGGCGAACTGAGCCGTCGTTACCTTCCGGCCCATGCGACAAAAAGCATCTCCGCGCGCGCGCGTCCTGCTGGTCATCTTCGGTCTCCTGGCGGCGACCGTCGTCGTGTTCCAGGCCCCGAGCCTCGTGAGCGCCGAGGGATCCCCCAACATCACCCTCGACAAGGACATGCCCTCGGAGGTCCTCTACGGAGAGGACGTGACGGCCACGTTGTCCGCGTTCAACCCCAACGCCCTCGGAGGGCAGTGGGGCTACAACCTCTCGTTCCGGGACGTGCTGCCGGAGGGGATCACGTACATCCCCGGCTCCACCGGGCCCGAGGACGTCGAGGAGCCCACCGTGCTGGTCGACCAGCCGCTTGAGGGCCAGACCACGCTGATCTGGTCGAACGTGGCCGACCTGGCGCCCCAGAACACCTTCGAGATCTCGTACTCGTTCAGCTACGCCACGCCGGCCGGCCCTCCCTACGACTGCGAGGAGGAAGGGATCCGTTGCGTCGGGTCCACCATCCAGAACGACGGCTGGGCCTTCGTGAACACGAACCCCCGGTTCGTCCCCGACTTCGACCCCGTCACGGGTGAGCCCGTGCCCGCCGTCACCGATCCCGTGGACCCGGGGAGCTACACGGGCTGGGCAGACGACTCGGCAAGCACGACGCTGGCACCCTTCGTGATCGAGAAGGGCGAGGGCAACGCCGAGGGCGAGATCCTCCGGGGCGTCCACGACCACTACACGACCTACACGGTCACCGTGCGCAACAACGAGATCGCTCCCACGGAGGGCTTCACCGTCGACGACTGGCTCCCAGCGGGCCTCGAGTTCCTCGGATGCGGCCTCGAGGACAACACCACCGACGCCCCCACCAACCCGGGCTCGCCCGAGGAGTACCCCGGTGCACCTCTGCTGAGCGCCACCACGAGCCCCGCCGGGGATTGCTACGCCCCCAGCCTGGTGGAGACGGTCGAGACCGACCCGGACGGTTCGGGGCCCATGCCCTTCGCGGTCTACACCCACGTGCAGTGGGGCGCGCCGGCCATCGAGGACCTGGCGCCGGGCGAAGAGTTCACGATGCAGTACCGGGCGGGGATACCGATCCGCGAGAACACGCTCACCTGGACGGGCGGCGTACCAGCCCCGGGCAGCGGCGACCAGGCTTCGAACCTCGACAACAACTCCGGTGCCGAGACGACCGACGAGCAGCAGCTGACCAACTACGCGCGCGCCGAGGGCGAGTACACGGGCCCCCGCACGCCCGACTCGGTCAACCCCATGTCCGACTCGACCACCCTCACCCGCACCGCCGAGGACCTCTCGATCCACAAGTCGGTGAACCCCACCGGCATCCAGCAGAACGAGATCGTCTGGTGGACGCTGTTCGTGGAGGTCTCGGAGTACCGCTACGTGGACGGCATGGTGATCACGGACACCCTCCCGAACGGCCTCTGCCCGCTCCAGGAGGGCCACCAGTTCGATCCCGGCGACCCCACGGAGTGCAACGCCGCGCCCGGGTCCGGCTACTCGCCCAGCACCCCGTACAGCACGACGAACCCGCCGCTGGAGAACGCCGACGGGACCTGGACCATCACGTTCGACCCCTCCAGCCCGAGCCCGGAGCTCGCCCAGACCGGCCCCAACGGGTCGTTCACCATCACGTACCCCACGCAGGTGCGGGCGTACTACCAGCAGGACGGGCAGAGCACGACGCCCGTCGTCGGACGTGACGGCTGGGAGAACCAGGTGGACATCGAGGGCCTCGCCTCGGTCATCTGCGCCCCTGCACCGGTCGAGGGCCCCATCTGCCAACCCGGCGACATCCCGATCGCCCACGACGGGCCCGACAGCGAGCAGATCTACGACGGCTCGGGTGCGGGTCAGTCGGCGAGCTACGCAGCCATCGGGAAGTGGATCGGGGAACCCGTCGCAGGTCTGTGCGACGACAACGTGACCTGGGTCGACTCCGCGACGGATCCGCTGCAGTTCGGGCCGGGGGACCGCATCTGCTACCGCCTCTTCGTGCAGTTCCCCAGCCAGCTGCACACCCGCGACGCGGTCGTGACGGACTTCATCCCGCCCAACACCGAGTTCGATGTCGGCACGCCCGTGACCGAGCTGACGGGACCGCCGACCAACAACGTCACCTGCGACGGGAGCCCCTGCACGAGCCCCGACGTCGACGGTCCGGAGATCACCTGGGAGCTCGGCGACGTCGAGATCGACGGGAACCTGTACGTCGATCCCGGTGCGGTCTTCAACGTCGCCTTCGCAGTGATAGCCCTCGACGACCCGGCGGAGAACAACAACTTCGACATCATCCAGAACCTCATGAAGTTCTCGGCCCTGAACACGGCCGGCTCCGCCATCCCGCTGCGCTCCGACGTGAACTACGAGCTGACGAAGCCAGAGATGACCCTTGCCAAGTCGAACGACTCCGCAGGTCCCCAGCGCCAGGGCGACGAGGTCGAGTACACGATCACCGTCACCAACGAGGGCGGCTACGAGGCGGTGAACACCGAGATCTGGGACCTCCTGCCTCCCCAGGTGGGTTGCGAGGACGTCGTGTCCATCTCGGACGGCGGGACGTGCGTGCCCGGAGGCGATCCGGGGGGATCGGACCCCGGTGACGGCGGTCGGATCGTGTGGACGCTCGCCGGCCCGATCGCCCCGCTGGAAGACGCCCCGGCCAACACCGACGACGTCTCGTTCACCGTCGTCGTCCCCGACGGGAGCACCTACTACGACCCCGGCACCGACTCGATCCCCGTCCCTGCGGCCGCAGCAGGCGACACCTTCGTCAACCACGCCGGCATACGGCAGTACGAGTCCGACACGAACATCGTGGGCGACCCGAACGTCGTCTACATCCCGCTCGACAACGTCGACCCCACCCAGGAGCCGGATGCCAACGCCCCCGCCGCCGACGACGACAGCTCGTTCGACGTCGTAGGTGCCACCCTGGCCAAGGCGCAGACCACGCTGACCACGCAGCCGGGCAACGACCAGCTAATCCAGGCGACCATCGGCGAGACCGTGGAGTACACGGTGACCCTCACGGTGCCGGCCGGCACGACGGTCTACGACGCATCCGTCAACGACAACATCAACGGCCGACTGACCTACGTGGCCGGATCGGGGACCGTCGAGCTCCCGGACGGCAGCGACCACCCGGCGGGGTCGGTGCCTCCTGGCTTCTCGTTCCCCGACTCCAACCCGATCACCTTCTCCATCGACGAGTACCAGAACGCGACGGCATCTCCAGAGACGTTCGTGGTGACGTTCCGGGCCACCGTGGACGACGAGGGGACGAACACCAGGACCTCGTCGAACATCTCCAACCAGGCGAACTTCACCTCCGAGGGCTCGGTCGGCGGCTCGGTGCCCACCGTGAACAGCAACAGCACGAGCCTCCAGATCGTCGAGCCGAACGTCGCGATCGCCAAGTCCAACGACGCACCCGGCTCGGGCGTGCAGGGTGGCGACGTAGTGGGCTACACGGTCACGGTCACGAACCCCTCCGGACCGCCCTCGCGGGTCTCCACCGCCAACGACCTGGTTGTCACCGACACCCTTCCGCCGGGCCTCACAGCGTCCGACCCAACCAACGTGGAGATCAACGGGGTGCCTGCCACGGACGGCGTCGAGTACACCTACGACCCGGTCGACCAGGAGATCACCGTCCCGTGGACCACCCTGAACCCGGGCGCCTCACTGACGATCACCTATGACGTGACGGTCGACGACGCGGTCGTCGCCGGAACGCCGTACACCAACGAAGCGGTCCTCGAAGCCACCTCGATGCCCGCAGGCGATCCGCAGGGGACCGAGCGGACCTACGACGACGACACCAGCAGCGACGTGAACATCGTCGATCCCCCGGTGGGCAAGGTGGTCGACCCGACCTCGGCCACCATCGGGGAGGACGTCGAGTACACGCTCACGTTCACCGTGCCCGGCAACGTCGTGCTCAACGACATGACGGTCGTCGACGACATGCCCGACGGCCTCTCCTTCCAGGGCTACGGGACCTGCGATGACGGAGGCACGAACGACGACCTCTGCGACGCCCTGGCGCTGCTCGGCCCCAACGGAAACACGCCGCTGGCCGGCCAGACCCGTCTGGGGTGGTTCTTCGACGAGGTGGGGCCCGAGTCCGCCGACCGGGTCCTCACCCTCACCTACACCGCTCGGGTCCTCCCCGAGTACTTCGACGACGACGAGGTGGTCGCCGGTGACGTGCTGACGAACGCCGCCGCGCTCTACTGGAACACCACCGACAAGATCGATCCTCCCCTCGATCCCGGGGACCCGGTGCCGGATCCCGCCTTCTTCGACGTGTCCACGGCGCAGGTCGAGGCCGACCTGACCATCGTCGAGCCGGACCTGTCCATCTCGAAGCTGGTCGAGGACATGGACGGCGACCTCGTCGACGAGGCAACCCTCGACGTGGCGATGCCGCTCGACTACCAGGTGACCGTGAGCAACGGCTCAGGACCGGACGGGTCCGACGCCTTCGACATCGTCGTGGTCGACCAGGTGCCGCTCGGCCTCGAGAACATCGCCCCGGGCGACGGGGGGATCTGGGACCCGGTCGCTCGCACCATCACCTGGACGCCGGCCACCACCCCCGCGCTGGAGGGACCCCTCGCCCCCGGCGCCGAGATCGCGCTGTCGTACTCCGCAAGCTTCCCCGACTCGACGACCATGGGCTCGGCCACCCAGTTCGTGAACACCGTCGAGATCGCCGAGTACTGGGGTGTCGACGGCGGCGCCGGCGACCCTGCGCGCTACCGCGGGTACAGCGGGCCGGACGACTCCGCCACGGTCAACCCGGCGTTCCCCGAGCCGAGCGTGGTGAAGAGCCACACGGGCAACGCGACGATGGGCCTGCCGTTCACCTGGACCATCGAGATGTCGAACGACTCTCCGATCGCCTGCCTCTGCGAGCCTTCGGTGGTAGACGAGCTCCCAGCTGGTTGGACCTACGTCCCGGGATCCACGCAGGTCACCTGGGGTGACGACGATCCCCGCACACCTGACGACCCGGTGATCGTCGGCCAGTTCCTCACCTGGGACTCGACAGCGCTCGACGTGCCCTTCCTGGACCCGGACGACGGAGTCGACGACCTCTTCCACCTCACCCTCACCTTCCAGGCCACACCTGGCTGGGATGCGCGCCTGGGCAACGCCAACTTCGCCGTCGTCGACAACTTCGTCGACGTGTTCGGCGAGGACGAGCAGGGCAACTCCGGCAACGCCGACGGCACCTACACCGCCGGTGACGTGGACGACACCGGTCTCGAAGGCGCCGAGATCGGTGACCTCGTCTACAACGACGTCAACGGTGATGGCGCCTGGCAACCCGGCGAGCCGGGCATCCCCGATGTGGACCTCCAGCTCGAGTGGTGGGACGGCGACTCGTGGGAGGTGATCGACACCACGACGACCGACTTCAACGGCGCCTACTTCTTCGGCCTCCTCATGCCAGGCGACTACCAGGTGACCGTCACGGACTACGACGTCACCCAGTGGTTGCCGACCACGCCGCTGACGCACGAGGTCGACGACCTCGCCGCAGGAGCTTCCTACCTCGACGCCGACTTCGGCTTCAGCTCGGCGGACCTCGAGATCACCAAGGACCTCGGCGGGATGTTCTACGCGGGTCAGGTCGGCACGTTCACGATCGACGTCCACAACATCGGGCCGTCCAACTCGATCGGGACGGTGGACTTCCCGATCAGGGTGGCCGACGTCGTCGTCCCGGAGCTGGTGGTCACGGGCGTCGCCGGCGCCGGGTGGGACTGCTCGGCGACAGCGGGACAGGCCGTCGATTGCTCGTATGTCGGGTCGATCGCCGTGGGGGCTTCAGCGCCGCTGATCACCATCACGGTGCAGATCGCCGACGACGCCGATCTGACCAGCCCATACGTCAACGAAGCGGTGGTGCAGCCCGGAGAGACCTTCGACCCCGACCTCGCGAACAACACCGACGACGTCGACGTCGAGGTGCTCCCGGCAGCCGACCTGACGATCCTCAAGGTGCACAGCGACGAGTTCGTCGTCGGCTTCGAGGCGGACTACTCGATCACCGTCACCAACCTCGGGCCCAGCTCCAGCACCGGTACCGGCGGTGACCCGATCACCGTGACCGACACGCTGCCCAACGGCCTCACCCCCACGGGTGCCGACGGCGGAGCCGACTGGGACTGCGACGTGGCCGGCCAGGACGTCACGTGCACCTTCGAGGGCTCGCTCGCCGCGGGCGACTCGCTGGAGGAGATCACGGTCACGGTCTTCGTGGGCGTACCGGCTGAGGGCGGCGTGACGAACACCGCGGTGGTCGCGCCCGGAGAGACCCACGACCCCGATCTCGACAACAACGACTCGGAGGACCCGACCGACATCACGCCGGCCGCCGACCTCTCCATCGTCAAGGACATCGCCGGCCCGTTCTACGCGGGCGAGGATGGCGAGTACACACTCCTCGTCACCAACAACGGCCTGTCGGTCTCGGAGGGGACGCCGCTCGAACCGATCGTCGTGACCGACACGCTGCCGACCCACCTGGTGCCGACCGCGGCCGAAGGCGGCGCCTGGGACTGCGTGATCGCAGGGCAGCTCGTCACCTGTGAGCTCGGCCAGGACATCGCGGCCAGCACCTCCGCCGACCTCATCACCATCACGGTCGCCATCCCCGACAACGCCGACCAGATCAACGGCGGCTGGTTCACCAACTCGGCCACGGTCACCCCCGAGCTGACGCTCGACCCGAACTTCACCAACAACACCGACGACGTCATGGTCCACGTCGACCCCGCTGCCGACCTGGAGATCGTGAAGGACCTCGGACCCGGTGAGTGGCACGCGGGCGGCAGCGGCACGTTCACCCTCACGGTCACCAACAACGGCCCGTCGAACTCGGCGAGCCCGGTGGGGAACCGCATCACCGTCACCGACACGATCCCGGCCGGCCTCTCGCCCACCGGCGTCTCGGCCGCCGCACCTTGGTCGTGCGGCATCGCCGGCCAGGTCGTGAGCTGCACCCTCAACAGCGCTCTGGGTGCGGGATTCCAGGCGCCCGTGATCACGATCACCGTCGACATCTCCGACGACGCGAACACCCTCGGCACGATCGTCAACCCAGCTCACGTCGAGCCGGGCGCGACGCACGATCCAAACCCCGCCAACAACGACGACACCGCCTCGGTGGACGTCGACCCGTCGGCCGACCTGGTCCTCACCAAGGGCGCCCCGGGCGACTGGCTCGCCGGTCAGCCCGGCACGTTCACCATCGACGTCGTGAACGACGGACCGTCTGACTCCGAGGGGACCCTGGCCGAGCCCATCCGGGTGACCGACACGGTGCCTGCCCAGCTCGTGGTGCAGGGCGCCTCGGGCTCAGGGTGGGACTGCACGGCTACGGCAGGCCAGAACGTGGTCTGCGACTTCGTGGGAACGGTCGGAGCCGGCGACCCGATGCCACAGATCACCGTGGACGTCCTGGTTGCCGACAACGGCGATGAGGTCAACGGGGGTTCCTACACCAACACCGCAACGGTGGCTCCTGGCGAGACCTTCGATCCCGACACCGCCAACAACACCGACGACGTCACCGTCCAGGTCCTCCCGGCGGCCGACCTGCGGATCGTCAAGTCGGCGTCGGGTGTGTGGTACGCCGGCGGCACCGGCATCTACCACCTCGATGTCCACAACGACGGCCCGTCCGACTCGGTGGGCACGATCGGTGACCCGATCACCGTCACGGACACCCTGCCCTCCGAGCTCGACCCGCTCTTCGTCTCGGGAGGGGCTTGGGCGTGCAACATCGTCGGCCAGGATGTGACCTGCACCCTCGCCGGCGTGCTGGCTGCGCACACGTCGGCACCGACGATCTCCATCGGCGTCGTCATATCGGACGACGCCGACACGGCCGGGACCATCACCAACACCGGACAGGTCGAGCCCGGCGTCACCACCGACCCGAACCCGCTGAACAACGAGGACTCCGCCGACGTCTTGGTCGAGCCTTCGGCCGACCTGACCATCGCCAAGACCGTCGACGAAGCGGACCTCTACTCCGGCGAGACGGCCACGTTCCGCCTCGAGGTGACCAACCTCGGTCCCTCGGCCAGCGTGGGCTCCGTCTCCGAGCCGATCACCGTCATCGACAGCCTCCCGGGCGATCTGATCGTGGTGAGCATCGACGGGGGGCCCGAGTGGGATTGCGATCTGCTCGGGGCCTGCTACTGGGAAGGCACCCTGGACCCGGGCGACTCGCTACCTGAGATCGTCGTCACGGCTGTCGTCGCCGGCGATGCCTCCGAGGATCCGGAGGGCATCACCAACTTCGCCGACGTCTTCGCAGGCGAGACCTACGACCCCGACTACAGCAACAACCAGTCTGAGGCCACGGTCTACGTGACCCACTCGGCCGACCTGGAGCTGGTGAAGCTCGTGAACGGCGTCGACACTGCGACCCTCGACGCCGGGGCGACCGCCACGTACGCGATCGACGTGACCAACAACGGACCTTCGGCCGACCCGGGCCCGATCACGGTCGTCGACGAGCTTCCGGACGGGGTCACCTTCGTGAACTTGGGGACGACGGACGCAGCGTGGGCCTGCGACACCTCCGCCCTCCCGGAGATCACGTGTGAGATCGACGGCCCGCTGGGCGCTTCCGGCGCGCTTCCCGAGATCCAGATCGTCGTCACCGTCGACGGTGACGCCCCCTTGGGCTCTCCCGGCCTCGAGAACACCGCCACGGTGAGCTCGCCCACCCACGACCCCGACCCGTCGAACAACACCGACGAGGCGTTCATCGAGGTCGCCAGGTACGTCGCCGACCTCACCGTCTCCAAGAGCCACACCGGCGACTTCGTGGTCGGCTCCTCGGGGACCTACACCATCACCGTCACCAACCTGGGCCCGAGCGCCAGCGAGCCCGGTGACGACCTGATCACCGTCGCCGACCTGGTGCCGTTTGGCCTCAGGGTCACCTCCGTGGATGCCGATGCGAGCTGGGACTGCGACTGGGTGCCGTCGACCGTCACCTGCGAGTATCCCCAGTCGCTCCCGGCGTTCACCTCGGCGTCCGAGATCACGGTCACCGTCGACGTCGAACCCGAGGCCTTCCCGAGCGTGACCAACACGGTCTACGTGATACCCGGTGAGACGTTCGATCCCGACCTGGCGAACAACACCGCCGAGGACCCGACGACCGTCGTAGAGCTGGCCGACCTGACGATCGAGAAGTCGACGGACGACGCCTTCTACGCGGGTGAGACCGGCGAGTTCGATCTCGTGGTCACCAACCTGGGCCCGAGCGCCAGCGTGGGCGGGGCATCCGAGCCCATCCGGGTCCTCGACACCGTGCCAGCAGGGCTCACCCTGATGGGAGCTCTCGGGGCCGGTTGGGACTGCTCGGCGTCCGCTCACCCCAACGTCGATTGCACCTACGAGGGCACGCTCGCGGCGTCGACCTCGCTCGATCCGATCACCGTCACGGTCCAGGTGGCCGACGACGCGACGGGTGACTCGATCACCAACACCGCAGAGGTGGTACCTGGCGAGACCTCCGACCCGAACCTCGCGAACAACAGCGACGACGAGACGGTCACGGTGCTTCCCTCCGCCGATCTGACCCTGACAAAGGTGTCGGGTGGCTCCTTCGTGGTGGGAGAGCAGGGCACGTACACCTTCGTGGTCGAGAACTTGGGGCCCGCCACTGCCTCACAGCTCATCAGGATCGACGACCTCCTCCCGGTGGGCATCACGGCTGCCTCCTACCTGTCGGTCGATCCCTGGACCTGCTTCGTCGACCCGCTCGACCCCGACGGGCGCCAGCCCCTCGAGTGCCAGCTGCCCCAGGACTTCGTGGCCGACAGGGTCTCGTTCCTGACGGTGACGGTGAACGTGGGGGCCACGGTGGCTCCCAGCATCACGAACACCGCCACCGTGTCGTCGACGGTCACCCACGACCCCGATCTGTCGAACAACACCGACTCCGTCACCGACACCACGACCCTCTCGTCGGACCTGGCCATCACCAAGGCCGTGAGCGACCCCGACATCTACTCGGGT
>CAZHBH010000008.1:0-41298 GCA_964530525.1 uncultured Rhabdothermincola sp.
GGCTGCCTTCCTCTACCGCTACACCACGGTGATCCCCACCGAGCTGTAGTCACAGGGCAACGACCAACGAGAGGAGCCCCGGCCTTGGCCGGGGCTCCTCGGCGTTCGAGGGGCCCTTCCTGGACCTTCCCACACCTGACACGACAAGCGCCCCCATGAGGGTATTGCCTCCAACCCGTGAGGCGATCTAGGATCGGGGTCTTCGAGCGGCGACAAGCTGCTCACCTCGGCACGCCGTGCCCTTCTCGATGACGACAGAGAAAGGTGCATGTTCGAGGTGGCAGCCATCCTGCTGGAAGAAGAAGAGGTCATCGATGTTGCTGGATTTGATCTACGAGGTCCTGCAGTTCCTAGCGGACGAAGCTGAGCTCAGGGATGTCTGGCACGTCGAGATGGAGCTGTGCGCGGAGCTGCTCTCGAATCGGATGATCTCCGGTTGGGAACTCGGATGGGAGGGTGGATGATCCGAATACCAGATAGAGCGCAGTGCAAGGAGAGGGCCGTACTCCGGGTGGGGACGGCCTTCAGGAACAAGACCCCGGAACGTTGGGTGAGCACGAGGGTCAACTACGCCCTGTTCCTGGGGGCTACGGTCGAGGAGCTCGCAGTGGAGAGCTGGGTTCCTGCGGAAGTGATCCAGGGCATGGTTCGCGTGGGCCCTCGCCAGTCCGCTCCGCCCGCTAGTGGCCTGGGCGAGGCGTCCAGCTAAGCTCAGCCCTCGCGGACCGTTAGCTCAGTTGGCTAGAGCACTACCTCGACACGGTAGGGGTCACTGGTTCGAGTCCAGTACGGTCCACGAGCTGACTCATCCTGACTTCGGAGGCATCCTCAGCCCGGCAGGACCCGCCGGCCGGAGCAAGCATCGTGTGAGCCAGGCGTAGAAGGCACGGTTCACGGCCGAGCGCCAGCGGGCGCCGCGGACGATGCCGGCGGCGACCACGGGATCCTCCGAGAGAGGTGCTACCACCTTGTCGAGCCAGTCCTTGCCGTGGCGGGGGTCGGCCTCGGCGTGCTCGTCGTAGAAGGGCAAGGCGTCGGCGGGCGCACCCACTCGGCGGAGGCCCCGGGCCACCCGCCTGCAGCGAGGTCCCGCCTGCAGCTCGATGAGGCCCAGTGCGCCTACCATCTCGGGCTGCAGCCAGCGGTTGGTGGCCAGCATCGAGCACAGCAGCGTCCTCTCCAGCGCCTCGGTTGGTAGCTCGTCGCGCCCTGGGGGCTCCAGATCCAGCGCCTGGCTGAGCCGGCGGTGCAACGCGGTGTGAACGCCGGCAAGCTCGCCGCGTCCCATCTCGTCCCAGTAGTTGGTGGCCAGCTCGAGCTTGGCGGTGCCGTCCAGCCCCACCTGGCAGATGGCGACCAGGTCGTCGAAGCCGCCGTCGGGTCCGCCCTCGATGGCCACGAACGTTCGCAGCTCCTCGAAGGAGGCCTCCTCCGCGAGCCAGTCGTACACGGGCGGGACCTGGTCCAGCGAGGCGAGGGCGCGAACGGCAGAGACTGCTCCGCTCGTGCCCCGTTCTCCACCGACTCGGAACCCGCGCGATCCGTCGGGGGCCGTTCGGCCCCGGATGTCGACCGATGCCGCCTCCAGCCGAGCGAGGAAGCGTTGCTCGAGCCGCCACTTCAGCTCCGCCATCGCAGGGTGGTGTTGCCAGCGGGCAGCCGCACCCACGACCGTCAGGGGCGCGACGTGCAGGTCGTGCACGGAGGCCAGCGCGAGCAGCTCGTCGCGCAGGTCCACGGCCTCCACGTGGGCGATGCCGTCCATAGACGACCCACCAGCCAGCGCACCTTCGACGGCCTCGGCAAGCGAGCCGTGCCATCGCCTCGCGGAGAGCGCTGACCGGGGGTCTGCCTCGGAACCGGTGCTCAACAGCACGCTCATGCCGTCGACGCCTTCCGGCGGAGCAGCGCCACCGCACGCTCCGGGTCCTGAACGCGGACCCGTGCCAGCACCAAGCCGAGGTCGATCCCCACCGGGTCTTCTTCGAGCCACAAGGCCACCTCTTCGGCCTGGACAGGTCCGCGCACTTGCAGGAGCAAGACGCCCCCGTCCTCCAGGTGGCGGCTCGCCACCGCCAGAACCTCTCGGGCCACGTCGAGGCCGTCGGGGCCCCCGTCGATCGTCGAGGGCGGGTCCAGGGGGTAGCGGCTCACGTCGTCGCTGGGGATGTACGGCGGATCGGCCATGGCGAGCACGAACTTCTCGGGTGGTGCCAGCGACTCCCACAGCTCCGCGCAGCGCACCTCGACCAGCTCTCCGACGCCGGCTTGCTCGGCGTTGCGCCTGGCCCAGGCGCAGGCGGCTTCGTTCCGGTCAACCTGCACCACCCGGCGCCCTGTTCGCCGTGCCACGTCGATGCCCAGGTAGCCAACACCGCTGCACAGGTCGAGCACGGGTCCCGGCCCCACGCCGTCGGTGCGGGCTCCGATGAGCTGGTCGACCCCGGGGCCTCCCCCCAGCAAGCGGGTGGCCCAGCGGCTCTGTGCCAGCGTCCAGCTCCTCGGCTCGAGCACGCGGTGGTCCCACCCGATGTCCATGTCGCCGAGGCGAGTGCAGCAGGAGCCGGACGAGAACCCGTTGGTCGCCTCGTTCGGGGGCGGTGCGGCAACCGGTGCCGCTTGGCGACTCGGTGGACGGTCTCGCAAGGGCGGATCGCCATCGGTCGCGTCTTCGCTGCGGGTCAGGGGTAGAGAGCTCATGATCGGACCGCCTTCTCTTCGCCGCTCGAGGACCCGGGATCACCGGGCTCCCTCTTGATGAACGAGAACTTCCCATCGGGTTCGAGGACGGCCAGTCGCACGTCGTCGAGAGAGGCGATGCCGTTGTTGCGTGCCTCCTCCTCCAGGTCCTCGATGTCGACCCGCTCCCACATCATCCGTCGGCTGTGCTTCTCGCTGCCCTCCAGGAGGACCACCGGGGAACCGTCGAGGATGTTCCGAGCCCGCTTCGAGCGGAACGAGAGGTACGACGTGACCAGCACGAGGACGCTGATGGTACTGATCGCCAGCATCGAGCCGGTGAGTGAGAAGTCTTCTCCCGTCACGCCCTGCTGCACCAGGTCGCCCATGGTCACGAGCAGGATGAGCTCGAACGGGGCCATCTCGGACAGGTGGCGCTTCCCGAGGCCCCTGGTGATCAGCCACAGGAATGCGAAGGTGATGGCGGCCCGCAGCACTATCTCCACGTCGGCGTTCCTCTCGATGCAGCGATGTGGGGGTGAGCGGCCTTCACAGCCACAACCTCGTCTCGTAGGTGACCTCCGCAACCCTGGCGCCCTCGACGATGAGAGCCGTCACGGCCTCCACCCCCATCTGCCAGCTGGGCTGCACCCGGCCGTCGAAGGATGTAGAGAAGGTGGACGAGCCCGGGACGGTCTGGAAGGTGGAGAAGGTGAGCTCGCCGTCGTTGCTCGCTGACCTGGGTTGAGGGTCGAACCCGTTCTCGTCGAACAGCTCGAAGTAGGCAGACGTCGTTGCAAGGGTGATCTGCTCGGGCATCGGAGAGCCGTCGAGCGTCGAGACCTCCACCTCCCAGCGGACCGGGAGCCCGAGGCGGGATTGGGAAGGGTGCTCCACCGCCAGACGGAAACCGGCACCGGTCGCGTCCTGCGTCGTGTGCCGAGGGTCGAACACGCCGAAGAGCCCTGCCGCCACCACCGCAACGAGGATCACGGCGAAGGCCATCCTCCAGAGGTAGCCGCGCTTGGCGGCGCTGTCGGTGAGCCCCAGCTCCCCTTCCTCCACCCTGCTCCCTCCATGTCGCGGTCGGACCGTCACTACCCGGCGCACCGTGTTCGAATCAGCGACGGGCGGAGAGCGACCGCTGGTGGCGCCCGTTACCGTTCGGTGCATGGCCGCTCCAGCGCACGCCACACCCGGGCCCACCGACCTGTTCATCGGGGGAAGGTGGAGGCCCGCTGTCGGTGCCGGACGCTTCGAGGTGCGTGACCCGGCCACCGACGAGGTCATCGCAACCGTCGCTGACGCGCAGCCCCACGACGGCCTGGACGCTCTCGACGAAGCGGTGTCTGCCGGCGATGCGTGGGCAGCTACCCCGCCGCGCGAGCGCGGTGAGATCCTGCGAAGGGCCTTCGAGCTCATGGTGGAGGGCACCGACGAACTGGCGGCCACCATCACCGCCGAGATGGGCAAGCCCCTGTCCGACTCGAAGGCCGAGGTGGCCTACGCGGCAGAGTTCTTCCGGTGGTTCAGCGAGGAGGCCGTGCGGATCGACGGTGGCTACTCCACCAGTCCGGCCAGCGGCAACCGCATCATCACCTTGCGCCAACCGGTGGGACCGTGCCTGCTCATCACGCCCTGGAACTTCCCGATCGCCATGGCGGCTCGCAAGGTCGGCCCTGCGCTGGCGGCGGGCTGCACCGTCGTGTGCAAGCCCGCAGCGCTCACCCCGCTCTCGATGCTGGCCCTGGCCGCCCTGCTCGACGAGGCGGGGGTACCTCCGGGAGTGGTGAACGTGGTCCCCACGTCCGACGCCGGCGCCCTCAGCGAGCCGATCATCGCCGATCCCCGCCTGCGCAAGCTGAGCTTCACCGGATCCACGGCGGTCGGTCGCGATCTGATGGCCCAGGCGGCTCAGGGGATGCTGCGGGTCAGCTTCGAGCTGGGAGGCAACGCCCCGTTCCTCGTCTTCGAAGACGCCGATCTCGACGAGGCCGTCGAGGGGGCGATGGTGGCGAAGATGCGCAACGTCGGTCAGGCGTGCACCGCTGCGAACCGGTTCTTCGTCCACGGCTCGCTGTCGGGCCAGTTCGCAGAGCGGCTGGCCGAGCGCATGGCCGCCATGAAGGTCGGTCCTGGTGCGGAGCCCGGCTCCGAGGTCGGACCGCTGGTCAGCCGCCGCCAGCGGGACAAGGTCGCAGAGCTGGTCTCCGACGCGGTGGCCAGCGGTGCGGAGATCGTCACCGGAGGTGACGTCATCGAGGGGCCGGGGTGGTTCTACGAGCCCACAGTGCTCGTCGACCCCGGCCCCGAGGCTCGCTTGCTCACCGAGGAGGTGTTCGGGCCGGTCGCCCCGATCATCTCGTTCGACTCCGACGAGGAGGCGATCGCCGCGGCCAACGACACCGACTACGGCCTTGCCGCCTACCTGTTCACCAGATCGCTCGACAGAGCGGTCGTGGTCGCCGAGGCGCTGGAGGTGGGCATGGTGGGGATCAACCAGGGCTTGGTGTCGAACCCCGCCGCCCCGTTCGGCGGTGTGAAGGCCTCGGGGCTCGGCCGCGAGGGCGGACACGAGGGCATCGCCGAGTACCTCGAGACGAAGTACCTGGCCCTCCGCCTCCCTCGTCCTCGACCGATCGACCCCCTCCAGCCCTTTCTGCCGATCGAGCCAGCCGAGTGGCGAGGACCTTCCGAACGTGGTGGACTCTGAGTAGAACACGTTCTCGTTTTGAGGCCTAGGGAGGTCGCATGCACATCGGCTACACGCCGGAGCACGAGGCGCTGCGCCGTGAGCTGCGCGCCTACTACGACGAGCTGCTCACGCCCGATGTGGTCGAGCAGCTGGCCGAGAGCGAGGGCGTCGGCCCCGTGGCGCGCAAGGTCGTGTTGCAGATGGGAGCCGACGGCTGGTTGGGCATCGGCTGGCCCACCGAGTACGGCGGTCAGGGCAGGGGGTTCATCGAGCAGTTCATCTTCTTCGACGAGTCGATGAGGGCGGGTGCCCCGGTGCCCATGCTCACCATCAACTCGGTTGCTCCGACGATCATGAAGTACGGATCGCAGGAGCAGAAGGACTTCTTCCTCCCGAAGATCCTCCGGGGCGAGATCCACTTCTGCATCGGCTACACCGAGCCCGAGGCCGGGACCGACCTGGCGTCGCTCAAGACCAGCGCGGTGCGCGACGGCGACGAGTGGATCATCAACGGCCAGAAGATCTTCACGAGCCTCGCCACCGACGCCGACTACGTGTGGCTGGCGGTGCGCACCAACCCCGAGGCGATCAAGCACAAGGGCATCTCGATGATCATCGTGCCCACCTCGACCCCGGGGTTCAAGGCGCAGCCCATCCGCAACTTCGGGAACTTCAACACCAACCTCACCTTCTACGAGGACGTGCGGGTGCCTGCCGGGAACCTGGTGGGAGGGGAGAACCGCGGCTGGAACCTGATCATGGAGCAGCTCAACCACGAGCGGGTGACGCTGTGCAGCTCGGGGATCATGGAGCGAGCCCTCGACGACACCCGCCGGTGGGCCCAGGACACCGAGCTGGCCGACGGCTCGCGCGTCATCGACCAACCGTGGGTGCAGCAGAACCTCGGCTGGGTTCACGCCAACCTCGAGGTCTTGAGGATGCTCAACTGGCAGGTGGCCTGGAACGCCGAGCAGGGGAACCCCCTCGATCCCGCCGCCGCCTCCGCCGTGAAGGTCCACGGCACCGAGTTCTACATGGAGGGCCTGCGGCGACTGCTGGAGGTCGTCAACGCCTGTGCCAACATCCGAGACGGCTCGCCCGACGCCGTCAACGGCGGACGCCTCGCCATGTTGCTGCGCGGCCTGCACGTGCTGACCTTCGGGGGCGGCACGAACGAGCTGCAACGAGACCTGATCGCCCTCTTCGGCCTGGGCATGCCGCCCTCGCCCCGCTGAGCCAGGAGACAACAGTGGACTTCGCACTCACCGAAGAGCAGAACGCCATCGTCGACCTGACGCGCCAGATCTTGGGCGATCGTTGCACCCAGGAGCGCCTGCGCGAGGTGGAGTCGGGTGCAGAGCGCTTCGACCGCGACCTCTGGAACGAGCTCGCCAAGGCAGACCTGTTGGGGATCGCCCTACCGGAGTCGGTGGGAGGCGGGGGCTTCGGCTTCCTGGAGGCCTGCCTGGTCCTCGTCGAGGCCGGGCGCGCCGTGGCCCCCCTCCCGTTGCTGCCGACGTTCACCGCGGCACTTGCCATCGCAAGGCACGGTTCAGACGACCAGCGCCAGCGCTGGCTGCCGGGCGTCGCTGCCGGCGAGATCGTGCTGGCTCCCGCCCTCGCCGAGCTCGACTCAGTGGATCTGCGGGAGCCCTCGACCGTCGCGAAGCGCTCGGGTGAGGGATGGGAGCTGGTGGGCGCCAAGACGGCCGTTCCGGCGGCCCACCTCGCAGCTGCCCTCCTGGTGCCCGCCAGGACAGAAGGAGGCGTCGAGGTCTTCGTGGTGGAGCCGGGCGCGGCGGGCGTGAGCCTGGGTCGCCAGGACACCTTCAACCACGACCCCACCTTCCACCTCGACCTCGACCGTGTGCAGCTGGGTGCCGACGCGGTGCTCGGCGGAGCAGAGGCCGACGGTTCGGCGATCCTCGAATGGTTGGTCGACCGCGCCACCGTTGCCGTCTGCGCCGTGGCCTCCGGGGTCGCCGATGCTGGGATGCGGCTCACTGCCTCCTACGCATCCGAGCGCAAGCAGTTCGACCGCCCGATCGGCAGCTTCCAGGCGGTGGGGCACCGAATGGCCGATTGCTACGTGGACAACGAGGCGATCCGCCTCACCATGCTCTACGCAGCGAGCCTCCTGGGCGACCGGGGCGAGTCGGGAGCACAGGGCTCGACGACGGCGGCCGTGGACGCCGTGCAGGCGGGCATGGCGGTTGCGACGGCCAAGTACTGGGCCTCCTACGGGGGGAGCAGGATCGCCCACGCCGGCCTGCACGTGCACGGGGGCATAAGCATCGATCTCGACTACCCGATCCACCGGTACTTCCTCACCGCCAAGCAGCTCGAGTTCACGCTCGGCCCGGGCGCCCAGCAGCTGGCTCACCTCGGCGCCGTCCTGGCCGCCGAGCCCGTCGCCGGCTAGGCCGGCCGCAGCGGTAGAGGCGTCAGCGGGCGTCGAGGGGGACGTAGTCGCGCATCGCCTCGCCGTCGTAGAGCTGGCGGGGTCGCGCGATGCGGGAGTCCTGATCGAGCATCTCGATCCAGTGCGCCAGCCAGCCCGAGGTGCGGGGGATGGCGAACAGCACGGGGAACATCTCGATGGGGAAGCCCATGGCCTGGTAGATGAGCCCGGAGTAGAAGTCGACGTTGGGGTAGAGGCGGCGGCTCACGAAGTACTCGTCGCTGAGGGCCACCTCCTCCAGCTTCAGGGCGATGTCGAGAAGCGGGTTCTTGCCGGTGGCGTCGAAGACCTCGTAGGCCACCTGCTTGATGATCTTGGCGCGGGGGTCGTAGTTCTTGTACACCCGGTGCCCGAAGCCCTGCAGCCTTCCCTTTCCTGCCTTCACGTCGGCCAGGAAGGCATCGACGTTGTCGAGCGAACCGATCTGCGTCAGCATCCGGATCACTGCCTCGTTGGCGCCGCCGTGGCGCGGCCCGTACAGGGCGGCAGCAGCTGCGGCGGTGGAGACGTAGGGGTCGGCGTGCGAGCTGCCCACGACGCGCATGGCTGTGGTCGAGCAGTTCTGCTCGTGGTCGGCGTGGAGGATGAACAGCACGTCCAGCGCCCTGGAGAGCACGGGATCGGCCTCGTAGTGGGGCTCGGCCACGCGCCACATCATCGACAGGAAGTTGGAGCAGAAGTTGAGGTTGTTGTCGGGGTAGACGAACGGCATCCCCACGCTGTGGCGGTGCGCCCCCGCGGCGATCGTGGGCATCTTGGCGATGAGGCGGATCACCTGCTTCCTGCGGGCGACGGGGTCTTCGATCTCCTTGGCCTCGGGGTAGAAGGTCGACAGCGCCGCAACCGTCGAGACGAGGATCCCCATGGGGTGGGCGTCGTGGTGGAAGCCCTCCATGAACCGCTTTCTCAGGTTCTCGTGGATGAAGGTGTGGTAGGTGATCTCGTGGCGCCACTCCTGGAACTGCGTGGCGGTGGGCAGCTCTCCGTGGATCAGCAGGTAGGCCACCTCGAGGTACGACGAGCGTTCGGCCAGCTGCTCGATCGGGTAGCCGCGGTAGCGCAGGATGCCGGCGTCGCCGTCGAGCTCCGTGATGGCGCTGGTCGCCGCCGAGGTGGTGCTGAACGATGGGTCGTGGAACCAGATGCCGGGCAGGAGCTTCGACCACTCCGCTGCGTCCACGCCGCCGTTGATGATCGGGATCTCGATCGACTCACCAGTGCGGTTGTCGGTGATGCTGACGCTCTCTGCCACTGCTGACTCCTGAACGGCTGATTCCCCCGGCTCCTGGTACTCGTTGCAGCCTAACGGCAGGGCGGCGATGTCCGGGCCACAGAGCCGACTGCAACGAGGTGTTCACCGGGGAGCCCTCGGCGAGGACCCGGTGATGAGCCGGAAGGCTCGCACGCGCGCTACAGAGGCGTGTTGTCGTGCAGGCGGTGGGGGAGCTGCTCGCGCTTGGTCGAGACCACTTCGAGCGCCGCAGCGATCTCGGCGCGGGTCTCGGCGGGGTCGATCACGGCGTCGATGAGACCACGCTCGGCTGCGATGTAAGGGTTCAGGAGCCGCTGCTCGTACTCGGCCTCCAGCTCGGCGCGGCGGGCGGCATCGCTCTCGCGCCGGTGGAGGATCTCCACGGCGCCCCGAGCGCCCATCACGGCGATCTCGGCGCTGGGCCAGGCGAGCGAGATGTCGTTGCCCATTCGCTTGGAGTCCATGACGATGTAGGCCCCCCCGTACGACTTGCGCAGCGTCACGGAGACGCGGCCCACCGTGGCGCGGGCGTAGGCGAAGGCCAGCTGCGCGCCATGACGGATCATTCCTCGCCACTCCAGATCCTTCCCTGGATAGAAGCCCGGGGTGTCCACGAGGGTGAGGATCGGGACGTTGAACGCGTCGCAGGTGGCAACGAAGCGCGCTCCCTTCTGGGAGGCTGCGATGTCGAGCGTGCCGGCGATGGTCATCGGCTGGTTGGCGACGATTCCCGTGGGTCGACCGTCGATGGTGGCGAGCGCCGTGACCAGGTTGGCTGCCCACGAGGAGCGCAGCTCCAGCAGCTCCCCGTCGTCCACTATCGAGCGGATCACCTCCCGCACGTCGTAGCTCCCGGTGGCCGAAGAGGGCACCAGGTCGGCGAGCTCGGGTGTGGGGCGCCCGGCGGGATCGCCGTTCGCCCAGCGTGGGGGGAGCACGTCGGCGCTCGATGGCAGCAGGGCCAGCAGCTCGCCCACGGCTTCACGGGCAGCGTCCACATCTCGCACCACCAGGCTGGCGAGGCCGGTCTGGCGGGCGTGCGTGCCGGAGCTTCCCAGGGCTTCCTTGGTCACGGGGACCCCCGTGAACGCTCGCACCATGTTCGGGCCGCTCATGAAGGCGTAGGAGTCTTCGGTCATCACCACGAAGTCGGCGAGGCCGAGCAGGAGCGACGGGCCCGAGACGGCGGGACCCGTCACGGCCATGATCACCGGCACAACGCCCGAGCACGAGACCACCTGCTTGGCGGCGTGTCCCCAGCCGTGGAGCGCTGCGATGCCCTCGTTCACATCGGCGCCGCTGGACGCGATGAACGCCACCAAAGGGATCCCCTCGGCCCTGGCGGTGGCCGCCGCGTGGGCGAGCGTCTCGCCGTCGGCGGGGCTGAGGGCCCCCTGGCGGTTGGTGGCGTCGAGCTCGCAGACGATCGCAGGTCTCCCGTCGAGGTCCTCGTGACGGGCCGACACCACACCGGGGACGCGCGCTCGAAGGGGTAGCACGCTCACATCTTCACCCTTCGCGACCCCGGGTGTCGACGTGCGAGCGGGCGAGCGTCGATCGCATCGTCACCCGAGCCCCGTCACCGGGGGTCGGGGCGCGTCTCGAGGTGAAGGCCTCGTTGGCGGGGCGCCTCGGCCCGCACCAGCTCGATCACCACGTCTCGCAGGGCTCGTGCAGGCGCCGGCAGCAGTGCCCTCCGCAGCGTGGCGATGCCCACCGAACGGGGCTCCAGCCCGTCCACCGGGAGGCTTCGCCACCCGTTGCCCTCCTCGCGTGCGCCCTCTTCGCTCGCGCCCTGCTCGACAGGCAGCGCGGTGGCCGGCAGCACGGCGGCCCCGAAGCCGTCGAATGCCAGCGTCGCGAGCAGGCGCATGCCCTCGATCTCCGCCTTGGCCACCAGCTCGACCCCTGCCGCAGCGCAGGCCTGGTCGAGCTCGTCGCGAAAGGCCGTCCCCTTGGGCTCCAGCAGCAGGGGCTGGTCGTTCAGGTCGCCAAGGGTGATGCGGTCGCTGGCCGCGAGAGGATGCCCCTCGGGCACCACGAGCAAGCGGTCTTCCACGAAGAGCTGCTCGGTGGCCACCTCGGGGTCGTCGACGGGCAGGTTCAGCACGGCCAGGTCGAGGTGGCCCGACGTGAGCGCGAGGAGCAGCGAAGAGCTCGTGGCGTCGATCACCGCCAGCTCCACGCCCGGATGGCGCTCGGCCATCGTGTCGAGCAGCGACGGCGCCAGCCAGCGAGCGGTGGTGCCGATCACGCCGAGCCGGGCTCGGCCCACCGGGTTGGCACGGAGGCTGGCTACGTCGGAACCCACGGCGTCGAGCTCGGCCAGCACCCTGCGAGCCCGCGTGACCACCACCTCGCCTTCGGGGGTGAGCAGCCCGCTGCTGCGATCCACCAGGACGGTTCCCAGCTCGCGCTCCAGCCTCGCCACGTGGGCCGACATGTTCGACTGCACGGTGCTGAGCGCCCGAGCGGCCGCCGAGAACGAGCCATGGTCCGCCACGGCCACGAGGGCGTTGAGCTGGCGGATGTCCATCGGCTCAGCGCGACTGGCGGATGATGTTCAGAGCCCCGCCGGCGCGGAACCAGGCGATCTGCTCCTCGTTGAGGGTGTGGTTGCACTCGAAGTCGAAGGTGGATCCGTCGGGGTGGTGGATCCGGCAGGTCACCGGCTTGTCGGGAGCGAGGTCGGCCAGCCCGAGCACCGAGATGCGGTCGTCCTCGCCGATGCGGTCGTAGTCGTAGGGCTCGGCGAAGGTGAGCGGCAGCACGCCCTGCTTCTTCAGGTTGGTCTCGTGGATGCGGGCGAACGACCGGGTGATCACCACCTTGCAGCCGCGGAAGCGAGGCTCCATGGCGGCGTGCTCCCGCGACGATCCCTCTCCGTAGTTCTCATCTCCCACCGCCACCCAGCCGACGCCCGCCTCGTGGTAGGCGCGGGCCAGGTCGGGGAAGCTCTGGGTCGTCCCGTCGAGCTGGTTCTTCCCCCTTCCTGCCTCGCCGGTGAAGGCGTTGACCGCACCGAGGAACAGGTTGCCGGAGATGTTCTCGAGGTGCCCTCGGTACCGCAGCCAAGGCCCAGCAGCGGAGATGTGGTCGGTGGTGCACTTGCCGGCGGCCTTCACGAGCACGACGAGGCGATCGAAGTCTTCGCCGTCCCACGGGTCGAACGGCTCGAGCAGCTGCAGCCGATCGCTGTCGGGCCTCACCACCACCTCTATCCCGCTGCCGTCGTCGGGGGCTGGGACGAAACCTGCCTCACCCGACTCGAAGCCGGCCGAGGGGAGCTCGTCGCCAGGCGCGACCGCCAGGCGGACCTCCGAGCCGTCGTCGGCCACGAGCACGTCGTGGCGTGGGTCGAAGTCGATCCGCCCTGCCAGCGCCAGCGCCACCGTGGTCTCGGGCGAGGTCACGAAGGCGAGGGTGGATGACAGGCCGTCGTTGCGCTTGGGGAAGTTGCGGTTGTACGAGGTGACGATGACGTTGGTGTCGCCCTCGGAGACGTCGTGGCGAGCCCACTGCCCGATGCAGGGACCGCAGGCGTTGGCCAGCACGACGGCACCCACCTCCTCCAGGTCGGCTAGCAGCCCGTCGCGCTCGATCGTCGCACGCACGCGCTCGGAACCGGGCGTGACCATCAACTCGGTGCGCGCCTTGAGGCCCTTGGCCGCGGCGAGGCGGGCGATGCTGGCCGCGCGGCTGATGTCCTCGTAGGAGCTGTTCGTGCACGAGCCCACCAGCGCTGCGCTGATCTCGGTTGGCCACCCCTCCCGGGTCGCCTCCGAGCCGAGCTGGCTCACGGGGCGTGCACGATCGGGGGTGTGGGGGCCGTTGATGAGCGGTTCGAGGTCGCCCAGGTGGATCTCCACGATCTCGTCGAAGAAGCCACCGGGGTCGTCGAGCACCTGCGGGTCGGCGCGCAGTTCGTGGGCGACGGCGTCTGCCGCGTCGGCCATGGCCTCGCGGCCGGTGGCCTTCAGGTAGCGGCCCATGGCTTCGTCGTAGGGGAACAGCGAGGTGGTGGCGCCGATCTCGGCGCCCATGTTGCAGATGGTCGCCTTGCCGGTGGCGCTCAGCGAGCTCGCGCCCGGGCCGAAGTACTCCACGATGGCGCCCGTTCCGCCCTTCACCGTGAGGATCTCGGCGACCTTGAGTATCACGTCCTTGGGGGCTGCCCAGCCGTCGAGCTCGCCCGTGAGGCGCACGCCGATGAGCTTGGGCCAGCGGACGTTGAACGGGAAGCCGGTCATGACGTCGACCGCGTCTGCGCCTCCGACACCGATGGCCACCATGCCGAGACCGCCTGCGTTCGGGGTGTGGCTGTCGGTGCCGATCATCATCCCGCCCGGGAAGGCGTACTGCTCCAGCACCACCTGGTGGATGATCCCGGAGCCCGGCTTCCAGAACCCGATGCCGTAGCGGGCCGAGACGGACTCGAGGAAGTCGTACACCTCGTTGTTCTCCGCCACGGCGGCGAGGAGGTCGGCCTTGCCCTCGGTCCGGGCCTGGATCAGGTGGTCGCAGTGGACGGTGGATGGCACGGCCACACGGGCCAGCCCGGCCGTCATGAACTGAAGCAGCGCCATCTGCGCGGTCGCGTCCTGCATGGCGACCCGGTCGGGGTCGAGGTCCTCGTAGGAGCGGCCACGCTTCATCGAGGCCGTCGCAGGGTTGCGCAGGTGGTTCACCAGCACCTTCTCTGCGAAGGTGAGGGGACGCCCCAGGCGTTGCCTGCCTTCGTCCACCCGGCCGGGCAGCCGCGCGTACACAGCCTCGACGAGGTCTATGGGTGTTGTGGCGGTGACGGCCATGGTGATGCCTCCCTGTTCCATGGGGGTGGGACGTTGCGGGGACCGTGATGCGGGGGGTCGTATTGCGGCCCACTTGGAAATATACAAGTATCATACAAGTGCGCCAGACCCGTTACCAGCAGATCGCCACGGAGCTCCGATCACAACTCGAAGCCGGAGAGCTGGGCGTGGGGGAGCAGGGAGAGGAACGCCTGCTCCCCAGCGAGTCCGAGCTCTCGGCTCGCTTCGCTGCCAGCCGCGTGACGGTGCGCAGGGCCCTGGAGGTCTTGCGCGACGAGGGCCTGGTGGGCTCTCGGCAGGGGTTCGGCTGGTTCGTGGCGGCAGATCCGCTGCGCCAGACGCTGGGGCGCCTCGGCACCATCGAGGGCCAGCTCGCCAGGGAGGGGATCACCTCCACCAGGCGGGTCCTCGACTTCCGCGTGATCAAGGCTCCCGCCCGCGTCGCGGAGGTGCTCGGATCGGGGACCGTGCTGCGCGTGCGAAGGCTCAACTTGGCCGACGGTGAGCCGTTCGCCCTCATCACCGTGTGGTGCCCCGAGAGGTTGGCGGCCGAGCTCACGAGGACCGACGTGGAACGCCAGCCCTTCTACGAGCTGGTGGGCGTTCCGCTCGGCAGCGCCGTGCAGGTGATAGGCGCAGCCGCCGCGTCGGCCTCGGATTCGGAGCTGCTCGGGATACCCGAGGGTTCGCCCGTGCTGCGATGCGAGCGCGTGACGAGGGGCCTCGACGACCGGCCACTGCTGGTGAGCGAGCACACGTTCCCCGCCGGGCTCACGGAGTTCGCCGTGGAGCTGCCCCACGCCGAGGCGTCGATCGCCCCGAGCGGCCTGCGCCTGGTGGAGTAGGGCAGGGCAGGCCAGGTAAGGATCGGGAAGGCCAGGTCGCTCAGACCGATCGGGTGCTCGAGCGCCCGTCGGCCACCCGGAGCGCCACCACACCCAGCGCCGTGGCGCAGACCACCACCACGACGTCGCCCACGCTCGGCATCGTCGGCCTCGTGGCTCCGAGGGCCACCAACGCCAGGGCGCCCATCAGTACGTTGCGCCAGACCGACACCCACGAGAGGGGTCGGCTGGTGGCGCCTCCGAAGCAGGCGCACGGCGCCACCACCCCTACTCGTAGGCGGCCCACGATGAAGGTGGTGAACAGGGCCAGGAGCACGAGCACGACCAGCGCTCCCACGAACGGCACCGCCAGCAGCAGCACGACCGCGGCCAGCTCGGGAAGCGGAAGGAAGCGTGCTGCGCTGCCGGCGTTGGGCACCCCGAGCGTTGCGAAGGCGGCGGCGGTGCCGTCGCGGTCGCGGATCTTGGCCGTCGCCGCGGCGGCGAACACAAGCGCCAGGACCACGGCCGCGCAGTAGCCGAGTCCGGCGATGCTCATCTGGTGCTTCGCGTCACGCAGCCGCGACCCGCGTGGCTGCACCCGACGAGATCCGCTGGACGCGGTCGCGGGGCAGGATGTGCCAGAGGTGCTCGATGGTCTCTTCCCAATCGTCGAGCAGCTCGCGGCCACGCCGTGAGCCCGTCAGCTCGACGTGGCGCTCCACCAGCCACAGCAGCTCGCCCAACGCCTCGTGGTCGGGCCGCAGTATCTCCACCAGGTCGCCGTTCACCCGAGTGGTCACGCGCTCGGGCACCGGGTCCCACAGGAAGGCCTGGCCGCCGGTCATGCCCGCGCCCAGGTTGTAGCCGATGCGACCCAGCACCACCACGGTGCCGCCGGTCATGTACTCGCAGCAGTGGTCGCCCACGGCCTCGACTATGGCCAGCGCACCCGAGTTGCGCACGGCGAAGCGCTCGCCCACCGCTCCCGCCACGAACAGCTCGCCACCGGTGGCGCCGTACAGGCAGGTGTTCCCCACCAGGACCGACGAAGAGCCCCGGCTGATGCCGGACGCATCGATCAGGTCGTTGGCAGGCGGGCGGATGACGATGCGGCCGCCGCCCATCCCCTTGCCGACGTAGTCGTTGGCCTCGCCCACCAGCTCCATCTCCACCCCGTGCGTGAGGAACGCCCCGAAGCTCTGGCCGGCGGAGCCGTCGAAGCGCACCTTGGCGGTCCCCTTCGGAGGGCTCATGCCGAACTCGAGGGCTATGGCCCCCGAGAGGGCGGCGCCCACCGAGCGCGACTCGGTGGTGATCGGGTAGGCCAGCTCCACCTCGTCGCCGTCCCACACGTCGCGGAACGCGTCGGCGAGCAGGGTGTCGCCCAGCCTCGATCGGGGGTCCTGCAGCTCGACGCGCTCCACGAAGCGGCGTGGCCCCTCCGCGTCGGCGGGCGCTTCGAGCAGCACCGAGAGGTCGAAGCTGTCGGTGCGGGGGTCTCCTGTGGCGCGCTGGCGCAGCATGTCGACCCGACCGATCACCTCGTCGAGCGTGCGTGCGCCCAGGCGGGCCAGCTCCCTGCGCACCTCCTCGGCCATGAACAGCATGTAGGCGGCCACCCCCTCGGGAGTGCCGATGAAGTTCGCCCTCAGGTGGGGTCGCTGGGTGGCGATCCCGGGCTTGCAGGTGTCGCGGTGGCAGGCGCGCAGCATGATGCAGCCCTCGGCGATCATGGCCGAGGTGCCGAAGCTGTACTCGTCGGCCCCGAGCAGGGCGGCGAGCATCACGTGACGGCCGGTCATGAACCCGCCGTCGACGCGGATGCGAGCCCTGCTGCGCAGGCCGTTCTCCACCAGGGCCCTCTGCGTGTCGGCCAGGCCCAGCTCCCAAGGCCCGCCGGCGTGCTTGATGGACGAGAGGGGGCTGGCCCCCGTGCCGCCGTTGTGGCCCGAGATGTGCACCACGTCGGCCAGCGCCTTCACCACGCCCGCCGCGATGGTGCCCACGTTGTCGGTGGCCACCAGCTTCACCGACACCTGTGCGGCGTTCACCTGCTTGAGGTCGTATATGAGCTGGGCGAGGTCTTCGATCGAGTAGATGTCGTGGTGGGGTGGGGGGGAGATGAGGCCGACCCCGGGCTGGGTGTAGCGGAGCTTGGCGATCTCGGCCGACACCTTGTGCCCCGGCAGCTGGCCGCCTTCTCCGGGCTTGGAGCCCTGTGCCATCTTGATCTGGATCTCGTCGGCGAACGCCAGGTACTCCGGCGTGACGCCGAAGCGCCCCGAGGCCACCTGCTTGATCTTGGAGTTGCGGTCGTCGCGGCCCTGGCCGCGGGTGCGGAAGCGCTCCGGGTCCTCCCCGCCCTCTCCGCAGTTCGACTGCCCGCCGATGAGGTTCATCGCCTGGGCGAGGGTCTCGTGGGCCTCCTTGGAGAGGGCCCCGTGCGACATGGCACCCGTGGAGAAGCGGCGCACTATCTCGCTCGCCGGCTCCACCTCGTCGAGCGGCACCGGCGCGGTCCCCTCCAGCGGCACCATCTCGAGCAGGTCGTGGAGCTCTATGGGCTTGCGCTCGTTGACGAGGCTCGCGAACCGCTCGTAGGTTTCGTAGGACTCGCTGCGGATGGCGCGCTGGAGGGCGTGGGCGCCGATCATCTCGGGTGTCGGGGCGTCGACCCCGGGCACCTCGGCCACGGCCGTCAGCTGGTTGAGGGCGTCGACGACCTCCTTGGACTTGCCGTGCTCCTCACCTCCCTTGCGCACGCGCACGAAGCCGGGCGAGGTCATGTCGACCTTCTCGCCGTCGTCCGGGTAGGCCTGGGAGTGGCGCTCGAGCACGTCCTCGCCCAGCGCCTCCCAACCGATGCCCCCGACGGGTGACGGAGTTCCCGCGAAGCACGTGTCGACCACCGACCCGTCGAGACCCAGGACCTCGAAGATCTGGGCTCCCCGGTACGACTCGACCGTGCTGATGCCCATCTTCGACATGATCTTGAGGACGCCGGCCTCGGTGGCGGCCCTGAAGCGGTCCTGCGCCTCGGGGCTCACCACGGTGTCGCTGTCGTCGGCGTCGGCCTCAGCGGCGACGGTCTGCAGCACGAGCCGGGGTGAGACGGCGTCGGCGCCGTAGCCGAGCAGAGCGGCCACGTAGTGGACGTCGCGAGCGTCGTCGGTGATCACCACGAGGCTGGTCTCCGACCGCAGCTTCGAGTCGATGAGCTTGTGGTGGATCGCCCCGGTGGCGAGGAGGCTCGGGACGGGAGCCCGCGTCGAGCCCATGGCGCCGTCGTCGATGATGAGCACACCTGCCCCGTCCCGCACCGCCACCTCTGCCTGCGCGGCGAGGTCTTCCACGGCGCGGCGCAGGCCCCCGGGGCCCTCGGCGACCGGGAAGGTGGCGTCGAGCACCACGGTGGGGAAGGGGTTTATGTCGGGGTGGCGCAGTGCGGCGACGGCGTCGGGGTACAAGAAGAACGAGTCGAGCACGAACAGCCTCGACGCCTCGGGCCCCTGGAGCAGCAGCGGGCTGCGGGGTCCGAGCATCGTGCGAAGGCTCATCACCAAGCGCTCGCGCAGCGGGTCGATGGGCGGGTTGGTGACTTGGGCGAACCGCTGCTTCAAGTAGTGGTGGATCGGCCTGGACCGGCCGGCCATGGGAGGAAGAGGGGTGTCGTCGCCCATCGAGAAGGTGGGCTCGTAGCCCTCGGAGGCCATCGGCTTGATGACCATGGCCAGCTCTTCCTTGGTGTAACCGTGGGCCACCTGTCGGTTGAGCAGGTCGCCCGGGTGCTCGTCGACCGGGTTGCCCAGGCCCACGTGGTAGAGGCCCTCGGCTGCCCATTGGGCGAACGGTGCCGACTGCGCCAGCTGGTTCTTGAGCGACCGGTTGCGGATGAGCCCGCGCGTCGGGGAGACGTAGATCATGTGGCCGGGACCCAGCCTCCCCCGCTCCACGGCGCCGTGGTTGGCAACGTCGAGGGCACCTGCCTCCGAGGAGCACACCACCGTGCCGTCTTCGCAGACCGCGTAGCGCAGGGGGCGCAGGCCGTTGCGGTCGAGCAGGGCGCCCACACCGGCACCGTCGGTGAATATGAGGCCAGCAGGGCCGTCCCAAGGCTCCATGAGCGTCGAGTGGTACTCGTAGAAGCCCAGCACGTCGGGGTCGAGGTCGCGGGCGCCCTCCCACGCCTCGGGCACCAGCATCGCCATGGCGTGGCACACGGGCCGTCCGCCCCTCACCAGCAGCTCGGCGGCCTCGTCGAGGCGGCTCGAGTCGGATCCGTCCGAGTCGAGGACCGGACGGAAGAGCTCCTCGGGCCCCAGGCCCACCTCCTCGGTGCCCAGGCGCGCCCTGGCGAGCATGCGGTTCTCGTTGCCGCCGATGGTGTTGATCTCGCCGTTGTGGCAAGACATGCGGAAGGGCTGCGCCCGCTCCCATGTGGGTGTCGTGGTGGTGGAGAAGCGCTGGTGGAAGATGGCGAACGGGGCCTCGAAGCGGTCGTCGGCCAGGTCGAGGTAGAACTCGGCGAGGCGGTCGGCGACGACCAGGCCCTTGTAGACGACGGTCCTGAAGGAGCAGGAGGCGACGTAGGTGCCCGTGGTGGCGACCTGGATGCGCCTGCGCAGGCGATAGGCGGCGGCTTCGTCGGCATCTCCGTCCTGCGGACCCGACGTGCGGAAGACCGCCTGGACGATGGTGGGCCGGCTCGCCAGAGCCAGCTCGCCCAGCACCGATGCGTCGGTGGGGGGCGTGCGCCACTCGACCAGCTCCAGACCCTCTTCGACCAGGGCCTTCTCGACGCTGGGGCGGGGGTCGTCGCCGCGGACGAACAACGTGGCGACCCCGTTCCCCTCGCCGAAGATGGCGCTCGGGATGGTGGTGAGAAGGCCGGTGCCGTCCGATGTGAGGGCATCGGCCGCCACGGCTCCTCGGTGCTTCACGCACGCGAGCCCACGGAGGGCCGTCTCGACTATGGAGCGCGAAGGGCGGCCTTGGCCGTCGGCGACGAAGCCGATCCCGCAGGCGTCCAGCTCTCTTCGGGGGTTGTGATCGGGCATAGCTCTATCCTCTGGTTGCCTAAGCGCGAGCATTTGGAATGCCGTGGGTGCTCTGTGCCTGGCGACCGGGGGCGCTTCATCGTCGTTGAAGAACGCGGCGCCGTTGCCCTTCAGCCCCGATCTGGCTGACACACCCTACCGCGAGAGGTGGCTCATCCCTCTTGCAGATGGCGTCGACATCTCGTGCGGGCCTCGCGGCACGTGGCGGCGGGCGCCGTCAAGAGGCCGCGAGTCGCCTCTCGACCCTCGCGATGATCTGGCTCGGCTTCACGTCGAGCGCCTTGGCGATCTCCCAGACCGTGGCGATGGTGGGCGAGTTTCGCCCTCGTTCGATCAACGAGACGTACGTGCGGTGGCGGTTGCACGCGTACGAGAGCGCTTCTTGTGAGAGGCCCGCCTTCAGGCGGAGCTCCCTCACCACTTGACCGAAGGTGGTCTCGAGAGAACTGGTGGCCATGGTGCACCTACGGGTGGGACGGGCGTGAAGGGCAACAGCATAGATGAGTTGGTCCGATCTGGATGAGTGGACACTCACATGCCTGCAGGATCGTCCCCCGGGTCCGGCTCGGCTCGCAGGGCCCACGCTCGACGCCATCCATCCGGCATCGGCCCTTGGAGCGAAGGGGTGGTGCCCGCATGTGCTCGCCTGCGGGCCTGCCACCAATCGGTGCTCGCCTCATCGGCCAGGGCGGCCACCGCACGTTCGATGCGGGCGGCGAAGCGACGAGAGCTCTCGGCCTCTCCCGGCACCAGCGGCCAGCCGAAGGTCACGTCTGTGCGCGAGGGCCTGGGCACCACGCTGCCCTTGCTCAGGATCTGCCCGGTGCCGCTCACGAAGATGGGAACCACCGGAACGCTGCAGCGCGTGGCGAGGTAGGCGGCGCCACCGCGGAACGGCTGACCCCAGCCGTCGGGGCTCCGGCCCCCCTCGGGGAAGATCAGCATGCTCCAGCCGTCGTCGATGAGCTGGGCCGAGATGTCGGCAGAGCGGCGCGCCACCTTCTGGCGCTCCACCGGGATGGCCCCGATGAAGAGGGCCGAGAGCGCGCCGGTCACCTTGTCGCGGAAGAAGTAGTCGGCGGCGGCGGCGATGAACAGGTGGTGCTTCCAGGGCTCCGGGATGACCGACAGGAGCAGCGGCGTGTCTATGTGGCTGTGGTGGTTGGCTGCGAACACGGCGGGACCCTCCAGGCCCTCGAGCCTGTCGAGCCCGTGAACGGTGGGCGGGGCGATCAGCCGAATGGCCGGGCGGACGACGGTCTCCACCAACGTGGCCCGCACGAGCCTGGCCGGATAGGTGCGGGCCCAGGCCGTCTCGTCGGCCTTGTCGAGGCTCGGGTCACGCTTCTCGGCGCTCGCCCGCGCGTTCACTCGGTGCCCTCGCCGTCCACGGGTCGATCTACGAGCCGCGGAGCGGTAGCGGAGGCCGCCGCCGTCACGACACGTCCGCCGTGAGCATGGGCGGGCAGTGCAGGTGCGTGATGGTGGCGTCGCTGCCGACGACGTCGCTGGCGAGCTCGAGGGCGTCGTCGAGCGTCGAGGCCGGGCGTAGGCCCAGGCGCCTCACAGCGTCGGGGTCGCCGCCGACGACGATCACCCGGCCGAGGTGCTCCAGCGCGCGGCTGGCCTGCCGCCACACGCCGAAGGGGTGCGCCCCGTGGAACGCGTACGAGCTCCTGTAGAGGTGCCGGTACCACTCGTCGGTGGCGAAGGCCTTCTCGTGGCGATCCAGCTCGGCCTCGGCTGCCTGGGGCCCGTGACCGCCAGGGCCGGCCTCTGCCGATCCGGCGAGCACCTCGGGCAGAACGCGCTCGAAGAAGTCGAGGTAGCTGGGGTGGTGCACAGGGTCGAACTGACGAGGGGTGGGGTGGCTCATGATCACGACGCCCCCCTCGCGGACGAGCGGCCTTCCGGTGTGGAGGTTCCCGAAGCAGGCCAGCCCCAGCCAGCGCACGAGCACTGGGTTGACCGAGGAACCGATGCTGAACGGGCTGAGCCCGGGGAGACCCATGGTGACGACGTCGGTCTGGCCGTCGACCTCCACCAGCTGGCGGGCGGTGGCCTCTGCGGCTGCGGCCGAGTGGGCGAGCTCCACGGGCCCGGCGTGCACCGAGGCGATGCGAAGCGGGGCACGCCACGTCCCCTGGGCCTTCTGGCGGACGCCGGAGGGCAGCAGCTCGAGGCCGGCGCGCATGGCGGCGAACGTCGCCTTGTCGCGCAACGACCACTCCCACTCCCGCTTGCCCAGCACCGAGAGCGCTCCCACGTAGGGATCGCCCCCGAGGGTCGCCACCACGGCGAAGGTGGGGGGGCCGGAACGGTGGAGGACCTCGCCCATCTCGGGCCGGAAGCCTCCTCGCAGGGTGGCGTGCGACGAGAGTCCTTCCAGCACCGGACGCCATCCCCAGCCATCACCTTCGGGGGTGAGCGCCGGGGGGTGCCAGCCGGGCTGGTGCACGTGCAGGTAGACGAGCAGGTCGCTCTCGGCGGCGCGGCGGTTGAGCTCTACGGCCTGCCCGTCGGGGGTGGCCCCCACGACCACCAGCCCCTCGGGGTCCTCCGCGTCGTGCTGGGAGAGCAGGCCGCTGGAGGCGAAGGCGTCGTGGGCTCGCTCACCGAGGAGGTGGCGCAGCTCGCTGGTGGTCATCCTGCGGCGCAGCCCTATCGCTGCCAGCAGCACCACGTCGTCCACACCAGCGGCAGCCGCCTGCTCCAGCACCTCCTCGACCATCCGCTGGCGCGAGTCGGGCGCGCGCATGGAGGGAAGGGGGGTGGAGAGGTCGTCGAAGGCGATGGTGAGCTTCATGCCCGGTCGCAGCAGTGCGGCCAGGGGTTCGGATCCGCCCAGCGGCTCGGCGAGCGCATCTGCCACCTTCACGTCGGATCGACCCCTGACGATCGCGGGCTCGGGGGCGTAGACGACCCGGGAGCGTCCGGCGGGGAGGTGCTCGAGGCGCAGCCGATCGCCGTGGTGGAACACCACGGGAGGGCTCGAGCGGACTATCTCGGCGACGAAGCCTGGTCGAGGCAAGGTCAGCTCCTCTCGGTGGGATGGAGCACGGGGGACGTGGGGACCCAAGCGCTCGGGGACGAGAGCCCGGGGGCACGCACCCGGCTCTCCTCGAAGTTCTCGACCAGCCACCCACGCTTGCGGGCGAGGGCGGCCAGGCGGGTGGTGGGGTTGACCGCCACGGGGAAGCCCACGATCTCGAGCATCGGGAGGTCGTTGGTGGAGTCCGCGTAGGCCACCGACTCGCGCATGTCGAGACCGTGGTTGGCGGCGTAGTCGATGAGCGCCTGGGCCTGGCTCTCGCCGGCCGGGGGCACCTGGGTGAGCTCGCCGGTGTAGGTGCGCGTGCCGCCGGGAGAGATCACCTCGCCCAGCCGTGGGCAGATGATGTCGTCGAACAGGGGTCGCAGCGGCTCCACGACGAAGTCCAGGGCGGAGGTGATCAGCACCGTGCGGTGCCCCAGCTCCCTGTGCTCCCTGACTCGGCGGATGGCCGCGGGGAACGAACGCCGCAGCACGAGCGACGAGAGCATCTCGTTGGAGTCCTCGCGCAACTGGGCCACGGGAGCGCCGTCGTAGAGGCGGTAGAAGGAGCGAAGGAAGTCGCTGCGATCCTTGCGGTCGACCCTCATCAGGCCTGGGGCCTCGGTGACCGTGCGCAGGAGGAGCTTGAGGCGGTCGGTGCCTGAGAGGCGGCGGGTCGCCAGCCACGCGTAGGTGGCGACCACGTTGGTGGCCACCAGCGTGTTCTCCAAGTCGAACGCGACCAGTTGGCGCTCGGGCGAGAGCACCTGCCGGCGGAGCCTGGTGGCCCGGTCGGGGGTGCTACGCCCTCCGGCCGAGCGCTCGGGCGGGGTGGTGCGCACGCGGGCGTGCTCCACGACCGAGGGCAGGTGCGTGCCCGTCACGTACCGGTCCCAGTCGACGACGCGGGGGTCGAAGCAGAAGTCGCGCCTGTCCTGAGGGCTCTGGGCTTCCCAGAGCTGCATGAGCTGGCTCACGTCGTAGATGGCCTCGCACTCGGCGTAGGCGCCGTACAGCTCCACGTACGACAGCGCGCGCTCCGCCTCTTCTCGCTTGGCCTCCACCTCCGCACCCCAGTCGGCGCGCCGGCCACGCAGGGGGAGCTTGCCCAGGGCGGTCTCCGCAGCGCCCAGCAGCTTCTTGGCGCGGTTGAGCTGGCCCTGGACCTGCCCTCGCCCCGGGAACGACCACTCGGGGACCACGATGGGCTGGCCGACCGAGTCGTAGATGGGGTGCTCGCCGAACCAGTCGCTCACGAGGTCGACGAGGCGCTTGTAGCGCAGCGGGTTGGTGGAGCCGGATGCCACCTGCGTCACGCGCACGGCGTCTCTGCGCACGGAGGCGGGCTTGGCCGATCCGAGCTTCACCGGTGCAGCAGCTCCGCCCGCCAGGGGTGTGGAGTCGGCCGGGCCGCGGGCTGCCACGGCGATGATCGCTGCCGTGACCAGGTCGACCGGGATCACGTCGATGATGCCCTCGGGTACGCCTGGGAACTGCTTGAGCAGGCCCCTGGCGTAGCTGATGATCACGGGCTCGGCCATGCGGAAGCCTCGGATCCAGCCAGGGCGAGGCTCGGCCAGGGCCGATTCGATGATCGAGGGTCGCACGATGTCGACGGGGATGTCGCCCCTGGTCTCCACCAGTGCGCGCTCGCCCAGGGCCTTGGTGTAGGCGTAGGCGTCGGGCCAGCCGAGGGCTGCGGCACGGGCTCGCCCAGCGGTGACCATGCGCTCGGCCACCCAGCGCGAGCGCAGCTGCTCGGTCTTGTCCGCCAGGAGCGGGCCACCGGCCGCCCCCAGCTCGTCGGCCGCCTGGCGTCGCAGCCTGGCGAGCTGCGAGGGCGACCGGCTCTCGGCCTCGGCGTCGCGGCGAGCCTTCCGGGCGGCGTCCACCTCGCCCCGCCAGTCGACGTCCACGAAGAAGGGGCTGTCGTCGACGAGCTGCTCGGGAGCTGCGCCACGGCGACTGCCGGCCACGTAGCACGTGGACACGGCGATCAGGTGAGGCTTGGCCCCGAGCTCGGTGAGGACCGAGGCGATGCGCGTGGGTCCGAGCAGGTTCACCTCAACCGCCGAGTCGAGGGGGGAGTCGAACGAGACGCTGGCCGCGGAGTGGATCACGATGTCGCAACCGGCCAGCAGCCGCCGCCCCTCGTCGTCGAGGCCCAGGCCGTCGCGGCCCACGTCTCCGGCGACCGCGGTGATGCGCCGGGCGGCCTCCTCGGCGAAGCGCTCCTCGCCGATCTCCGACCTCATGCGGTCGAAGGCGTCGTTGCGGAGGATCTCGCGCTTCACCCGCGCTGCCACGCTCGATCGACGCCCAGGTCGTACCAGCAGCACCAGCTCGCACTCGGGGACCGACCGCATCAGGCGCTCGACCACGTTGGTGCCGAGGAAGCCGGTCGCACCGGTGACGAACACCCGCTTCCCGGCCAGGGAGCGGCGGGTGCCGCGCGAGTCGTGCTCGTCGTGCTCTTTGGGAACCTCGCCCACCGGCTCGGTCTCGTCCTCCCGGATCACGGGCAAGTGTCTACCAAATGGTAAGGGGGAGTGTCTACCAACTGGTAGAGGACCGTCTACCATGCTGCCGTGTCCACAGGCACGCCAACCCGGGAGCGAGCCCTCGATGCCGCCCTCGTGTCCTTCGGGACCAAGGGCTACGAGGCGACGTCGCTCGACCAGCTGGCTGCCGAGCTCGGAGTGCGCAAGCAGACCATCCTCTACTACTACCCGACCAAGGCCGACCTGCTCGCGGCCACGCTCGACCGGGCGGGGTCCGAGCTCACCACCGCCCTGGAGGCGGCGGTGGCCGTGGCGGGGCCTGGCTTCGCCCGTGTGGAGGCCGTGGTCCGCTCGGTGTTCCGGCTGGCGCTGCGGCGCCCTGAGCTGCTCGGCCTGCTCAGGGAGGTCGGCCGCCTGGGGCCCCCTGCGGCCACGCGGCTCACGGAACGCATGGAACCCCTGGTGCAGGGGGCGACCGGCTACCTGGAGGCCGAGATGGAAGCGGGCAGGGTGCGCACTTGCGACGCACGGCTGCTGCTGCTGTCGGTGTACTCCACCGTCATAGGTGTGGCCACCGAGGTGGAGGTGCTTCGAGCGGTCGGCATCGAGCCGACCCTTCGCACCACAGCCCACCGCCGCCGTGAGCTGCTGCGCTTCCTCCGCTCAGCTCTCGGCACAGAGGGCTCACGCACCCAGCGCTAGCCCAGGCTGGGCAAGCTGGGTCTCCGTGGCCTCGAGCGATCTCAGCGGAGCGGAGATGTCACGACCCGAGCCGGGCGAGCAGGCTTGCGAGTCCAGGCTGGGCACTTGCGAGTCCAGGCTGGGCAAGCTGGGTCTCCGTGGCCTCGAGCGGCCTCAGCGGAGCGGAGATGTCACGACCCGAGCCGGGCGAGCAGGCTTGCGAGCCCAGGCTGGGCAAGCTGGGTCTCCGTGGCCTCGAGCGGCCTCAGCGGAGCGGAGATGTCACGACCCGAGCCGGGCGAGCAGGCTTGCGAGCCCAGGCTGGGCACACGAGGGCGCCGCCCTCATGGCGAAGGCGGCGCCCTCTTTGCGTCGGCCCGGTGGACGGCTGGGGTGCAGCAGCCACCGAACCTGGGGGGACCTCAGCCCGGTGGATCGTCGGTCGAGGTCGGCGTAGCGGACACGCCCCTCCTCCCTTCGCCCCCAGGGCTCTTCGCCGCGAACCGGTATCACAATCGTCGGCCTCTCCCGTCGCCGTGTCAAGGGGTCGTTTCAGCGCTGTTCGGGGACGGCCGTGGCGGCTGCTGTCACCTCCTTCGGCCCGGCACCCCCGGGGAGCCCAACCCCGAAGATCGGCTCCACCTCGGAGGCCAGCTGCACAGTCACGCCAAGGCGGGCCGGGTCGAGGGAGACCACCGGATCCTCGACCAGATCGCCCTCCACCCCGCTCGCCCTGATCGACGTCAGGGCCACGCTAAGCGCTGCCTCGGGATCGAGCACGAGCCCGCCGCCGGATCGAAGGGAGTCGTGGTCGATGGCAGCGGTCGCCGCGTCGTTGGCAGCGGCTTGGGCTACCGATCGGAGCTCGCGTCGGACCATCACCACGTTCGCCGTGTCCACGGCGACGGCAGCCAGCACCACCACCGCCAGCACACCCGAAGGCACCAACAGCAGCACGCTGCCCCGCTCTCGACAGGGACCCCTCAGCTGCACGCCGCGGCTCCGGGGATCCCTGCTCGATGCGGGTCCACGAGCTCGCTGTGCGAGCTGGAGACCTCCACGCCCTCGCCCCACCCACCGACCCAGGGGATGGCCGCCACGGGCACCGAGTAGCCGGCGAGCACCGTCACCCTCACGCACCTGCCCCAGGCCCGGCCTCGCTCACGGTCGACCTGCAGCCGCAGCCGGTCCGGATCCCGACCGTATCCGGCGAGTGCCTGGCGGGCGGCGCCTGCCGCATCTCGCTCGGCGGCGGAGGCGTCGGGCGCCTCCACGTAGGAGCGTGCGGCCTCCCGAGCAGCAGCGGTGGTTGCGAGCCGGGCGTCGACCACTCCCCAGACGTTGGCTGCCAGCAGAGAGCCGGCGACGAAGACCAGCACGCCGAACGGGATGGCCTCCACACCCCCGACAGCCATGCTCACCGCCACCTCTCGCGCCGCACGTGCACAGTGCGCTCGATTCGGTCGCCCTCCTCGCCCCCGCGCAGCACCCCGGGGACGACCGTGGGTGACGGGATCGATGCGGTCAGGACCACCTGGTGGGCGTCGCTGGCGCTCCAGTCGACGGCTGCTCGGCTACCGGCATCCCCCAACCTCGTTCGCAGGGCCTCGGTCGCCGTGCCCTGAGCCGCCAGGTCCGCCGCCGCATCCCGCTCGGTCCCAGGCGTGCGGGCTACGAGCTCGGCGGCGTCGTGTGCGGCGCTCGTGAGCACGGTGGTGGCGTAGAGCACTGCGAGGAGCTGCGTGGCGAGGAGCATGAAGCCCAGGAACACAGCCACACCTCCGATCGAGGCGACCAGTCCGGTACCTGCTTCCCTGCCCACCTCTGCCGCAGGCTCGGACGGTGGCTCGCTCACTTGCCGATCTGCTCCACCTGGGTGCGGGTGTTGGCTTCGGTCGTCTCCCACATGGCACGGAACCCCACCCACATCAACGCCCCCAGGAAGGCCATCACCAGCACGGCGATGGCGGCGGAGACAACCCCCTCCCCGACATCGCCCGAAAGGCGCTTCTTGAGCCTCGGCGCCCTGGTGGTGCTGCCTCGCCGACCGGGTGCGGGGCCGCTCGCCGCCTGACCGCTGTCGGTCCGCTCGTCGTGGTGGGCTCGCAAGGCGTGACCCACGTGATCCTCGTCCATGTTCGCTTCCTTCCTCCGTCGCACTCCACACCTCACACCTCACGCCTCACGCGTCACGCCCCTCGCGCCGGCACCTGCCCCCTCAGAGCCCGCCGAAGGCCTGGAGGGCGGCGGCGAACGGGACAGCCAGGAAGATGACGCCCGGAACGAGGGCGGCCACGGTCACGGGCACCCACACCTGCTGCGCCCGGCGCTCGGCCACCTCCAGCAGCCTGCGGTGCGCCTCCGCCCTGGCCTGACGGGCCTCTTGGGATACGAGCCGACCGATGTCGCCCGCGTCTCGCTCCAGCCTCAGCACCGCCACCAGGCGCCGCACGGCTTCCACGTCGGCCACCTCGGCCCATTCGGCCAGTGCCGCGTGGACGCCGAGACCCTGCCGGACGCGATCGCAGACCCTTGCGAGGTCGATCGCACAGCGACCGCTGCCGCGCTTGGAGCTCGAGAGCCGCTCGAGTGCGGAGCCGAGCGACCACCCGCTGCGCAGGAGCATCCCCAGCTGCTCGCTCACCACTGGCAGCTCGGCCGTCAGCTGGCGCTGCCAGGTAGCCGATGCGGCCGACAGTCGGTGCTCCAGCACCGCGAAGGCCCCTGCGGGGGCCACCACGAGCAACGTGAGCGCCACGGCTGGCGGAGGTCTCCACCAAAGGCACGCCAGCAGCCCTGCGCCCAGGGCTACCACCGAGAGGCCTAGTTGGCGGGCCCGCAAGGTCGCCACGTCGTCGGCCGAGTGGATCCGCCGGAGTCGGGTAGCGGCGTCTTCCCCTATCCCTGCGAGCCGGGACATCCGATCGCCCAGCTCTTTGGACAGCGGCACGACCATGGCGGCGAGCGATCCGACGATCGGGCGGTGCGAGCCGCTCGGGGCCGTCCCTGCGGTAGGGGCGGTCGCTCCGCGGGGGTCGCTGCGGAGGGGGTGCCCGGCAGGTAGGTATGGCCCCAGGCGCTCCACCATGCGTCCCGGCCGGAACCATCGAAGCCCAGAAAGCACGAGGGAGGCACCGGCCCAGGCTGCGAGGAAGCAGGCCACCAGGAGTCGGCTCATCACGCCGCCCCGGGGTGGTGGCCATGGGTGCTCACCGGAACACCCGCTCCTCTTGTGGGAGGCGCATGATCCGGCCAGCCCACACCCAGCAGGCGGCGGTCAGGGCCAGCCCGACGATCACCGCGAGCTGGCCCTCGGGTGTTGCGTAGGCGTCTCGACCGGTACCCACCGACAGGCCGGCCACTGCCATCCCCAGCGGTACCACCAGCACGAAGCGGCGAGCGAAGCGGGCACCCGCCTGCTGTGCCCGTGCGTCGCGCCGGTGGGCCACCCCCGCCCTGCGGTCGGCGGCAAGGTCCTCGAGGCGGGCTGCCAGGTCGGCCCCTCCGAGCTGGTGGGCCACCAGCAGGGTCTCGCAAGCGGCGTCGGCCGTCGGGTCTGCGAGCCGGGCCTTGAGCACGTCGGTGGCTCGCGCCAGGTCGGTGGAGATCAGCCACTCGCGGTGGGCGGCCTGGAAGGCAGGTCGCAGCTCGTGGCTCGAGCGCTCGCCCGCCTCGAACAGCGCCTGCGGAACCGAGCGCCCCGCCGACGACGTGAGAACCCGGATCTCCTCGATCATCCGGGGCCACGCCTCCTGCGCCACCTCGCGGTGGGCCCGCCGGCGTTGGCGCGCCACCGCCACCGGTGCCGCCGCCGCCAGCACCCCGCCCATCGCGGCGACGACGACGCCGCCGAAGAGGACGAAGGTGCCGACGGCCCCCAGGACCCCCACCGTGCCGACGGCAGCCAGGAGCTCGGGAGGGGAGACGCCCTCCAGGCCGGCCTGGGCGAGCCAGTCGTTCGTTCGGTTCCGAAGGCCGGAGACCCCCACGACCCCTCGGCTCTCGGCTGCGAAGGTGCCCGGCCCGGGCGAGGGCCCGATGCCCCGCCAACCCAGCCGGGCACCCGTGTAGGCCAGGAAGGCCCCGTAGCCGGCGAGCAGAGCGAGCAGGGCGGCGGTCATCGGGCCTCGCCCGGCGCTCCGCCCTGGGGGGAACCCGCTCCACTCGCCGACGTTCCTCGACCTCCTTCCCCTTGGTCCACCAGCCCAAGCACGGCACGGGCGCGCTCGGGTGCCAGGCCGGTGGAGACGAGAGGGCCTTGGAAGTCGTCGCGCGCGAACAACGGCGTGAGGGTGAACTGGGTCGCCTCCGGTCCACCCGCCATGTCCTCCACGGCGGCGATCTCGTGCACCTGCGGCCCGTCGGGGCCCCTGGAGCAGTGCACGACCAGGTCGACCGCCTCGGTCACCAGGGAGTTGAGGGCGCTCATCGGCAGCGGGGAGGCGACGTCGGCGAGCTGGCAGACGAAGCGGAGCCTCGTGAGCGCCTGTCGCGCGGAGCCGGCGTGGATGGTGGTGTAGCCGGTGATCCCCGATGACAAGGCGAGCAGAAGCGGTAGCGCCTCCCGGTCGCGCACCTCACCCACGATGGCGACGTCGGGCGCCATGCGCAGGAACCCGGCCACCAGCCGGCGCAGGTCCACGGCTGGCCTGTCGGTGCGAGTCGGCCGGGTCTGCAGGAACACGGCGTTCGGCACCGGGAGGTCGATCTCGAACACCTCCTCGGCCACCACCACCCGCCATGCCGGGTCCAGCTCGGAGGCGCAGCACGAAAGGAGCGTCGTCTTGCCGGTGCCGGGTGCGCCGGCGAACACGATCGACAGCCGGGCCCGCACGGCGGCCCTGAGCAGCGCCGCGGCTGGGGCATCGAGCATCCCTCGTCCCACGAGCTCATCCAGCTCGCGGTAGCGGACGCCCGTGAAGCGCCTGATGTTCACCGTGGTGTGACCGCCGCGGGTGAGATCGCCGTGCACGACGTGCATGCGCGAGCCGTCGTCGAGCTGGGCGTCTTGGAGGCCCTCGGCGGGGTCGAGCTTGCGATGGCTCGTGGATGCGTCCTCCAAGATCCGCGTGAGGGTGCGCACGACGTGCTCGTCGTTGTGGAAGGCCTCGTCGTGGTAGCCGCTGGGGCCCCTGTGGCGCTTCACGAAGATCTCGGAAGGAGAGTTGACCATCACCTCCCACACGTCGTCGTCCTCCAGCAACTCGCTGAGCGGGCCATACCCCCTGAGGTTCCTGAAGGCCCGCTCGGTGACCTCGTCGGGGCGGCTCAGCTCGACCGGCCGAGATCCTCGCCGGGCACCGTCGGCCCAGCGCTCCACCTCGTCGTCGATGAGCGCCAGCAGCTCCACCTCGCTGCCCGGAGCGGACATGTCGAGGTCGAGGCCCTTCGCCCTCGCCTGGACCGCCCGCTCGATGGCCTCCAGTGGAGAACCACCCCCGACCTCCGACAGCTCGTGAACGTCGCCCACGCCCCATCTGTGTGCAAACCGACAGACGCAAGGCCCGATCGTGGCCCCGGAGAGCTCTCGTTCCCGACACGCCAGCCCTGGTAGCAGGGGTTCTCGAGGCCCGCCGACGGTTGGGCCGGCACCGCAGCGGGCAGGGTGTAGGTGTGCCGGGCCGTGTGATCGCACTCGTCGCCACCACCGCCTTGCTCGTGGCGGTCTCGTGCAGCTCGTCGTCCGAGGACGCCGGGCCTCCGCCGAGCACTCCGGGGGAGCCTGAGTCGACGACGATCGGCCCCCGCCCACCGTTGCCGAGGCCGGGCGAGATCACCGTGGTCGCCGAGGGTCTGGAGGTGCCTTGGGGTGTCTCGTTCTTCCCCGAAGGCTCTGGCGAGCTTTCGGGCTCGGCCATCGTGGGCCAGCGGCCCAGCGGCGAGCTGTTGGTAGTGAGCCCATCGGGCCAGGTGCGCCCTGCAGGGACGGTGCCAGGTGTGGTGAGCAGCGCGGAGGGCGGGTTGCTAGGCCTGGCGGTCTCGCCGGCCTTTGCCGACGATCGGACGGTCTACGCGTATGTCGCCGGGGCCGACGACAACCGCATCGTTCGCTTCCAGCTCAGCGGGCCGGAGCCCGACGGCTCGGTGGGCATCGGCGAGACCGATCCGGTTGTCGTAGGCATCGCCACGGCCTCGATCCACGACGGTGGGCGCCTGGCCTTCGGGCCCGACGGCTTCCTGTACGCGGCCACCGGAGACGCAGGCGGTTCTTCGAGGTCGCAGGACCTAGCTTCGCTGAACGGGAAGATCCTCCGGATGACCGGCGACGGCTCACCCGCTCCGGACAACCCCTTCCCGGGCTCTCTCGTGTGGTCGCTGGGCCATCGCAACGTGGAGGGCCTCGCCTGGGACGACGCCGGCAGGCTCTACGCCACCGAGTTCGGGGCCAGCAGCTTCGACGAGCTGAACATGGTGGAGCCGGGTGCCAACTACGGATGGCCCGAGGTGGAGGGGCCGGGCGGTGGCGACCGGTTCGTGGACCCCGTCGTGACCTGGCGGCCCTCCGAGAGCTCGCCGAGCGGTGTGGCGCATGCGGCAGGAGCCCTTTGGGTGGGAGCGCTGCGGGGGCAGGGCCTGTGGAAGGTGCCGCTCGTCGGCGGGGCCGTCGGAGTCGCCGATCTGCTCTTCGAAGGCGAGTACGGGCGCATCCGCACCGTGGTGGCCGCGCCCGACGGCTCGCTGTGGTTGACCACCTCCAACATGGATGGCCGCGGCGACCCCGCCCCCTCCGACGACCGCATCCTCCGCCTGCACCCTCCGAATGGCGCGTGACCTGCCACAACGCCGTCAAAAGTGATGAGACTCATCAGTCGCTAGACGGATGCATATCCAAACGTCAGCATCAGGGCATGGAAGGAGATCTCCAGAAGCTCGTGGGCAGGAACGTTCGCAGGATCAGGTTGGGCAGGAACCTGACCCAGCAGAAGCTTGCCGAGCAGATCCAGATGGACCCGACATACGTCTCATCGATCGAGAGGGGGGTGCGGAACCTGGGCTTGCGAACCGTCGAGCGCCTGGCCGGGATGCTCTCCGTGCCCACTCGGGAGCTCCTCGACGAGTCGTCCGCACCCGGGTAGCGCAGCGAACATCGCCGGCCTCGGCTTGCCTCCCCGCCACGTGGGAGCAAGCGATGCTCCCTCTCGTGGCCCAGGCGGCCGTCGAGGAGGCGCCGGGCTAGGGCTGGTGGATCTCTGCGTTGGATAGAGCCTTGATGGCTAGCGAGATGGTCTCGATGTCGGGGTCGTCGCTCCGGTAGGCGGCCTGCACGCGGATCTTCCAGGTGGGCATGTCGACGATCTCCAGCTCTACGAGGGTGCCGGTGTCCAGCTCGCTCGCGACGATCGATCCAGGAGCGGCCAGGATCTCCTCGCCCTCGACCTCGTCGTGGCGGCCGTGCTTTCGGGTGTGGCGGTGGACCCAGGGCTCCATGGAGATGGGGTGACCTCCTAGGTCGTCGCGGGAGAGCGGCGTGCGGCCGGCGAGCGGGTGCTCGGGAGGCACGACGAGGGCGAGGCTGTCCGTGATCACCTCCTCCGCGGCCAGCGAGGGCGGTAGCTCGTGGAAGGTGCCCAACGCCAGGTCGATGTCGCCCCGCTCCAGCCGAGCCAGGAGCTCGCCGGGTGTCACCTGGAGGTACTCGAGCTCCAGGGGGAGAGCCTCGAGCACCGGCCGGACGGCTTCCTCGGCACGTACCCGCAGCGAAGCCACGACGCTGTCGGCCCGGGCGGCGTCGACGGTCTCCTCGTAGAGGGCCACCCACCTGCGGGCGTAGGGGAGCAGGCGCCTTCCGCCCTCGGTGAGTCGAACTCCCTGGTTGCTGCGCTCGAACAGCGGCAGCCCGAACTCGTGCTCCAGCTTCTTGATGCGGGTGGAGATGGCCTGTTGGGTGGTGTGGCGGATCTCTGCTGCCCGGCTGAAGTTCCGCGCAGCCTCGACGAGGAGGAGGATGGTGAAGTCGTCGATCCTCACTGACATGGAGTTGCCTCCAGCTCGCACTCGTATGGCCGGGTGGCCGTCCCGGAACGGACGGTATGAGGGCGCGTGGAGCGGTCGCGGTGCGACTCTGTTGTGGCTGGCCCCAACAAACTCTTAGAGCACAGAAGCTCCTTCCCAGGTGCCCTCGGCCGTCCGAACTGAGCGCGATTCTTTCGCAATCTCGGGCTGGATGTGCGTGAGTCAGCTTTAGAAAGTCCGAGAAAGGTTTTGGCTAACTCAGCGTATGGGATGCACTAGATCCGAATTTGGGCGCCCGTCACACCCCTGGCCCCAACAATTTCTTACATCTGGCCACAACAAAGTTGGCCTTGCAGAGGGGTTGCGGATCCCGTCTACTCCTAAGTGGGCACGGTCATGGCCAATCCATCCGGCCCGGGGAATTGTCTAGCGAGCAGGCAATTTCGGGGGACTCAATGCGTTGCTCAGGCATCCATCTCCGGCCAATCGAGCGGACATGCTGTGCCTCCGGGTGGGCACCCGCCCTCCCGATGCACACGGGTGGTGGCACCAGCTGGTGCCACTGGAGACAACGAAAGAGGTAAACGCAATGAATGCAACATCAAGTGTCGCGAGATCGATGACCAGCCACCGGTTGGCCATCGCCCTCGTGGCCATCCTTTCCATGTTCGGCGCACTCTTCGTGCTCCCAGGGACTGCCCATGCGGTTCCGGCGACCGTCACGGTCGAGGATGGGAGCTCCATCACCCTTGGTTCGATAGGCGTGGTTCTTGGCACGGATTGCGTCGATTCAGCCAGCGGGACTCCGCTAAGGATCACGCCGTGGGAATGCCCGGGTTGGGATGTCACTGGCGGAGTGGTTGATTCGGTCGATGTCAACGCCTCTGCCTTGTGGGTCGCAGACGGCGTTGCCGCGATGCTTGACGACTCGATCGTTGTGAATATGAGCGACGCGATGCTCGGCGACTGCACGATCAGTATCGAGGGTTCAAGGCTATTGATCTTCGATTCTGGTACGGGCACCTATGACCTGGAAGACGTTGTCGGAACATATGCACTATCAGACTGCTCAGGTGGGCTCACGCTTGCAATAGGCGCTGTTCTCGGTGCCTCACCCAGCAATCAGGCGCTGGATGTGGCTCTGGACATCACGGTTACCTGAGATTCATGAATGACGAGGTTGGGCCAGCTGCATCGGCAGCTGGCCCATCTCGCTCTTAGATAGATCCAGTAGGCAAATGCGAGCTATATGGGGGAAGCGTGCGACCTAGTATTCGAAACAACGGCACTGTTGTCGGAGATTGGCTCCGTCTCATGGCTATTGGTCTAGTTGTGATGTTGATCGCCTCTCTGGCATTAGCAAACTCGGAGACGTCGAAGGCCGGTGCTCAAGGGTCAGTCTCCGGAGAGGTGACCGCAGTACAGTTCCCCACTGATTGCATGGGCTACGCTCTTGGTGTCGGCCAGGCGGAATCGAACCAGATGAGCTTCGATACTACGGCCCCCTCTCAGGTTGAGCCCGGTGGACTGTTCACCGTCAGGATCGCGCCTGGCCAGTCAGCCTTCCCGGATATGAACCCAAGTCCGCTCGGACCTGTGCCTGTGAATGGTCTTCAGAACATTCACTTCATGTACTCGCTTCCGGCGAACGCTTCCGTGGAGAGCGTGGAGGTAGTCACGGGTACTGGTTTCGGAACCGCCGGCACTCCCAGCGTCTTCATCGCGGGGACACCACCGCCGTTCGCCGACAGATCGGTCGACGTGTATGAGCCTGAGCGGATAGTTCTGTTCGTTCCTGAGGTGCCGAAGAACGCGATTCCGCCGACGAACGAGACCTTCTTCCAGCTCCCGGCGGTCGATGTGACGTTGCGAGCGACTGGACCCCACGGAACGAACATCTCAACGCGAGTACCCGGAACCGACGAGCCAACCTCGGGCTACGTCTTCCAGGCTCGGTCGGTCGCCGTTGCCAGTGTCTACTGCTGGCCGCAGGGCAATGTGCAGGCACCGCTCCTGTTCCAGACCGCCATCTCGTCCGGTTCGGTCACCCAGCCCACCACGACGCAGGTGTCCGTCGAGCCCACTGTGTTGCCAGCGGGCTACGAGGCAACGATGTCGGCTCTCGTCAACGCGCCAAGCGGTGTCGTTCGATTCAACGATGGCGGGACCGTCCTCGGCTACGCGGAGCTCGACGAAGCGGGTGTGGCGTCATTGACGAGCCCGCTCCACAGCGTCGGTGAGCGCTCGATCACAGCGAGCTTCATGGGATCCCCGGGTTTCGAGGCCTCCACGTCGGATCCGGTCGCTGTCAGTGTCACCAATCCGGCTGACCGCTCTGCCGTAAGGGTTACGGTGAACTCGACGCCTAGTCGCATCGCCCTTGGCAACAACGCCACCGAGGGCACGGCGACGCTCTCCGTGACCATAGAGCCCGTGGCCAGCAACGACGTGCCAACCGGGATTGTCAATCTTTATGACGACGGGGTAGTCGTGGGAAGTCAAGAGGTCGAAGCGGGATCGGCCAGTTTCGAGGTGGCGGTCCCATGGGGTGGCCACTTGTTCGAAGCGGAGTACCTCGGCAACGTGGACTTCTTTCCGGCAACAGGGGCGACTTCGCTTGCAGCGGGCTACAGCACGTCCGGTTCCGCTCCTTCCGCCGCGCGGAACTTGAGCGGCTCTGTCGACCTCAATGGAGCATCGTTGACCGTCCCCGGATCCGGTTGGACACTCAACAGCCCGTTCCGCACCAGACCCGATGGCAGCCAGGACATCGGAGGGCTCTTCGAGCTGAGCTCCCAGAGCTTGACGGTGCCGGGTGGCACCGTCAATGGAGTGCTTGCACAGGTCGATGACGTCGCGACGGGCTCCATCGAGGCCGGTGCCGATGCCGATGCATCTCTAGATGCGACCTTCGTCTTCCAAGTATCCAGCGTCGATCTAGGCGCCGGTTCTCAGGATCTCGGCTCCACCTGCTGGTTCGGGCCCTTCGAAGCCAGCTTCACTGGGACGAGAGCGGGGCTCGACGGTCAGCTCACCCTGCATGCTTCGGAGTTCCCGGTGGGCTTCGCGCAAGCGGGTAGCTGCCTCACGGCCTCGGGATCCTCGCTCGTGGGCCCGATCAACTCTCGTTTGGCCGGAGGGGCGACCGACCTGAGCTTCACGTTCACGCCACCTCCCGCGGCGCCGCAGGTCAACATCGCGCCGGTGATCGCGAGCCCCTCAGGTGGAGCCTTCTACGGCCAGCCCGTCACGTTGACGGCCACGATCACCCTTGCCGAAGGAGGGAACTTTGCCTCCGGAAACATCGGTGTCATCGAGTTCTACAGCGGCGCTCAACTCCTCGGTACGGCGAACACCGTGGGTGGGGTCGGACCAACGAAGACGGCCACTTTCAGCGCCCCAACTCAAAGCTCACCGCTCGCAGCAGGACTCCCACCCCTTCCTCAGGGAGACGAGCCACTGCGGACCCGGTTTGTTCCGAGTTCGGCGCGAAAGCTCAACTACGCCACCAGCTCTTTTTCATCCAGTCCGTATTCCATCTGGAATGCACTGCCAAAGGCGCCTGTCGGCCTCGAAGTCCAAGCCCCCCTTTCATCGCCATCCGGGCAACCAACGACTGTCACGATTCAGATGACTCCTGCTCCTGACTCGGTGAGCGCCCCTGCGCCTCTGGAAGGGGTCATCAAGATTTTTGACGAAACGGAGCCGGAGGTTGCTCTTCAACAGGTCAGGACCACGCCATTTGACCTCTTTGCAGGCGGTGTGCCGGTCCAATCTAACAGCGACGGATCCTTCGCCTTGCAAATCGCACTAGCACCGGGTGATCACCAGCTACAGGTGATGTTCATTCCCAACGCCACGAGCGCCTGGTGGTGGGGGTCAGGGGCTGAACTATTGGATCTCATAGTGGTCGGTGAAGCCAGACCCACATCTATTCATATCCCGTCAGAGTCTACGAGAAATGGTACCGAAGTCGTCCAGGGCCAGCCTCTCTATCTCACGGCTCAACTCTCTCCGATAAGAGCCCTCGATCCTTTCCGAACCGACCCCTTCATAGTGGCCGCGATCTACAGATCGATAGACGGTGGCCCCCCCTCGGACCTTACCCTCGGGAGCGACGGATCAATTACGATGACGATCCCCGACACTGACACACCCGGTTCACACGAAGTGAAGCTTTGGTACGACCCCTTCTACGTAGCGTCACTTGGCTTTCCGCTAGGAATGAGCAACCTCGGTTTCGCTCCATCGGAGCCCATCACATTTGAGTATGAGGTGGTGGTTCCAAGTATCGAGGAGCCGATGACAACCGGAACGGAGATCGAGTCAATCCTTCCGGCTGGAGGTGCCAATCCTGGCCCGGCGGTGCATGGAACGGCCTGGTCCCAGGTTAACGGCTATGTCTCTTTTGGTGCTCAGGGAACGGTCGAGTACTTCGCTGAGAACAAGGCCACTGACGTGGTGACATCGCTCGGTACTGCCAACGTGAGCACCAGCACCAACGCTACGACTGGCCGGGGCCTTGCCCGCCTTGCAAACCCCGCACCGACGGCCTCGTTGCCCGCTGGGGCCTATGAGGTCTGGGGCGTCTACTCGCCATCCAATGCCAACTTCCAGCCTTCCACGTCGGAGCGCGTCACCCAGGTGGTGGTCGAGGAGGGTTCGAAGCTCGCCACGAACGTGGTCCTAGGCGCCGATCCCGCGAGTCCGACCGAGCTCGGCACGCCGGTGACCCTCAACGCAACCGTGGAACCGCTTGCTGGCGCCGACGGGGTCGTCGAGTTCTTTGACGGCGGCGAGTCGATCGGTACCGCTCCGGTGATCGGAGGGGTTGCGGTCGCCAGTTCCGGGTCGACGAGCCTGATCCACTGGGATCCGGAGGTTGGCGAGCACAGCTACACGGCCACCTTCACGCCCTCGAGCTCGTACGTGGACGGCTCCGGCTCGGACCCACTCGTGCACCACGTGCTACCACCTGGAGCGCAGACCATGACGACCCTCGCCGTGAGTCCGCAAGGGTCCGCGTACGAGGGCGACCCGGTCACGCTCAGCGCAACCGTGGAGCCCGCGGAAGCGAGTGGTTCGGTGCTCTTCGTCGACGGGGACACAGAGTTGGGGACCATCCCGGTCGTCGAAGGCGTGGCCGACTGGGTCACCGAGGGGTTGAGTCTGGGTGCGCACGACTTCTCGGCCCAGTTCATCCCCGAGGGACCGGACTTCGCACCGTCGGTCTCCGACCTCGTCCCCTATGAGATCACCGAGCGTCCCGAGGGACCGATAGAGACCGGCACCACGCTAGAGATCTCACCGGAGGGGTTGGCGGTTGTCGGCTCGGGCGTGACCCTTACGGCCACGATCACGCCGACGGCTGCAGCGGGGACCGTGAGCTTCCTCGACGGCGATGAAGTGGTTGCAGGCCCAGTGGCTGTCACCGACGGCTCTGCGCAGGTAGTGGTCGACCAGTTGAGCGTGGGAGCACACCAGCTCATCGCGGCGTTCACGCCCGATGATCTCGAGGCCTTCGAGGGTTCCGCTTCTCCGGCACAGAGCTACGAGATCACGGCGGACTTCGTGCAACCGGTGTTCGTCTGCCAAGGAGCAGACGACGTGACCATCGGGCTCATGAAGTCGCTCGTGGCCCCACCCGACGGGATCTTGGAGCTACCGGTCGAGCTGACGGCGAACGTGCCGGACACGCTCAGCAACGGTGGGACGGGCGAAGTGAGCTTCACCTGGTCGGTCACCCTTCCGGAGAACCTCGCCAACCTCGCAATCGAGGCCCAGGCGGCGGAGATCTACATGGAGGCCATGGACCTCGCCATGGTGGCAAGCGGTGGCTCGGACGAGGTCTGGGAGTTCCCGGCCACCCACACGATCACCGACCCGGCGGCCACCATCACGCTGGAGACCTCCGGCACGGTGACTGCCTCTGAGCTGGCGGACATCGTCTACTCCATGCGCTCACCGGTGAACCTCACCATCCACGTGCCACCCACACCCCTGGTGTTCGTGGACGTGTACGTGCGACTCACCTGCACCGTGGAGAACACGACCCAAGCCATCACCCAGGTCGAAGGTGGAACGACGGCACCAGGAGCACCGACAGGTGTCTCAGCTGAGGCAGGGCCCCTCATGGCCCACGTGTCATGGACCCCGCCGGCCAACGACGGTGGTTCTCCCATAACGGGCTACGTGGTCACCGCTTCCCCAGGGGGCAAGACCACCCACACCTCAGCGCAGGTCACCCACGTGGACGTGATCGGCCTGGAAGAAGGTGAGGACTACACCTTCGGTGTCCAGGCCATCAACGAGGTGGGACAAGGCCAAGCCTCAGATCCGAGCAACGAGGTGACACCAGGGCCTGGAGAGAACTTCTCCGACGTCCAGCCAGGACACCCGTTCTTCGCGGAGATCGAATGGCTGGCAGCAACGGGCATCACCACGGGAATGAGCCCAGGGTTCTTCGGAGCTGACCTCAACTTGTCACGCCAGGCAATGGCAGCGTTCCTCTACAGGCTCGAGGGAAGCCCAGAGGGATCCGACCCGCAGTGCACGACGATGCCGTTCACCGACGTCGCCTTGGACAACACCTTCTGCGGTGAGATCCAGTGGCTCAAAGACGAGGGCATCACCCAGGGCAACGGGGATGGCACCTTCAACCCCACGGGCAACCTCTCCCGCCAGGCCATGAGTGCGTTCCTCTACCGCCTGGCCAACGGCCCAGACACCCCACCTGCGTGCACGGTGGCTCCATACCCAGACGTCCCCACGTCCAACGTGTTCTGCCCGCAGATCACCTGGATGGGAGAGGTGGGCATCACCACCACACCTCCAGGAGACAACTTCCGACCCTCAGACAGCCTGACCCGCCAGGCCATGGCTGCCTTCCTCTACCGCTACACCACGGTGATCCCCACCGAGCTGTAGCTCCCGTTGAGCGAGGGGCGGGCTCTGCGCGGGCCCGCCCCCTGCCCCAGATCCAGGACCCCCCTGGACCGAGCGGGTGCGGGGCCGATTGATCGCCGGTCCCGCACTCTCGGGGGTCCGCAAGGTGGCTCGCGCAGTGGAGGTGTCCCGTTTCCCTCGGCGGGGCACCTCTTCGCCCCGTCTCGGGCGATCTTGTTTCGGCCGATCGAACCATTGGCCTTGGAGATCGGCTCCTGCTCGCCCGGGCGCAGATGCTCGGGATGACCCTCGTCACCGCCCACGCGGCGGTCGCTCCGTATCCCGGCGAGGTGCGGATGATACGCGGAAGTGGGGGGCCCGCGGGGGGACCCCAGCTATATACGCACACGGGTGTTTGGTAAGAAGGAATATAAAAAGCAAAACAACCCCGTGGGTGAGGAC
>CAZHBH010000008.1:41308-48590 GCA_964530525.1 uncultured Rhabdothermincola sp.
CCCCCCCCCCCGGGGGCGGCCCCCCCCCCGCCCGGCGGGGGCCGCTTCCCCCGCGGCCGGGGCCCCCCCCCGCCCCCCCCACTTCTCTCTACGCACACGGGTTATGGATACGTAGAAGTATCAATACCATACCACCGCAGTGGATGCGAAGTACCGGCAGGGACGGGGTGATTTGCCTGGTCACCCCGTCCGTCGGGGCGCCGGAGGGCAGTTCTCGTCAGGCCAAGGGACGAGCGCACGTGCCGGCTTGGGGTGGGTGTAGCTCGGATGACTACGGTTCGGGGGTAGATCGCAACGAACTGGGAGGAACGTTGAGCGAACCTGCTGTCCTTGTGGAGCGCGACGGCCACGTCGTCACCGTCACGCTGAACCGACCCGACAAGCGCAATGCCTTCAACGCCGAGGTGCTGGTGCGCCTCTGCGACGCGTGGGACATGATCGACGGCGACGACGACGTGCGCGTCGCCGTGCTCACGGGCGCCGGGGGGCACTTCTCCGCAGGCGCCGACCTCGACCGGCTCGTGGGGGCCCTGCTCGCAGGCAAGCCCACGCAGGACGAGTTCGAAGAGCGCATCAAGGCCGACTTCGGACTCATCTTCAAGGGGTTCCTCAAGGAGTACACGCTGGCCAAGCCCCTGGTGGCCGCCGTGGAGGGCTACTGCTACGCCGGGGGCACAGAGATCCTCCAGGCCGCCGACATCAGGGTGGTGGGCGAGGGCGCCAGCCTGGCCCTCACCGAGGTGCAGAGGGGCCTGTTCCCCATGGGCGGTTCAACCGTGCGGCTCCCGCGACAGATCGCCTACACGCACGCGATGGAGATCCTGCTGGTCGGTGATCCCATCACACCCGAGAAGGCACTCGAGATCGGCCTCGTGGGACACGTGGTGCCCCAGGGCCAGGCCCTCACCCGTGCTCTCGAGATCGCCGGGCGGATCGCTGCCAACGGACCGCTTGCCACCAAGGGCATCAAGGAGGCCGTGCTCTCCAGCATCGCCCTGCCCGAGGTCGAGGCCTTCAAGCGCGAGATGGAGATCGGCATGACCGTGATGGCCAGCGAGGACGCCCGCGAGGGCCCCAAGGCCTTCCTCGAGAAGCGCCCAGCCGAGTTCAAGGGCCGCTGATCGCCGCCGTCCGCCCGGTCAGCGGCCCCAAGAGGCCAGAGACCCGGGCCGGATGGTGACAGCCTCTGGCGCCGGCGGATCGCCCAGGCGATCGAGGAGAGCCAGCACAGCGCCAGCCACAGGTTCGCAGTAGGCGGCGGGGAGGGGTTCTGCCATCGCGACCAGGCGGTCGAGGTCGCGCCTGGGAGGCAGGAACACTGGGTTCGACGGGCGCTGGACCGGTTGGGGTCCGGCGCCTGGCACCGCCAATGCCGCGATGTCTCGCGAGAGCTCCATTCGCGCCGGCCCTGGGCGGGGAGCGGCGACGATCACCGGCAGCACGCGCCGAGGCTCCACGCCCAGGCGAGCCAGGTCGTCGACCAGCCGCACGAGAGCGTGCACCCCAACTGGGGTCGGCCTCGCCGCGAGCACCACCACCCCGGCCTGCAGGGCCACGCAGCGTGCAAGCTGGTTCCGCTCCTCGACGTCGATCGAGCCGCACTCTTCCTGGCCCTCGAGCTCGGGGCTGATGTCGGCCACCACCAGGTCGAAGGCCAGCCGCAGCGACCCGATGGCGGCTTCGGTGGCCCTCGGCCGCAGCGTCACCCAGTCACGCTGCCGGCGGAGCCCGGCGAGGAGCCGGTAGGGGCGGTCGTCGAACGGGAACGTCAGGTCGTGCACGACTTCGCTCGCCAGCGAGCTCACCCGGTGCGCCTCGACCAGCTCGGAGATCCCCGGCACGACGTCGCCGGTGTGGTGCAGCAGCGCCTGGGAGGCATCGAGGTGCAGGTCGGCGAGCACCACCTCTGCCCGGGCTCGCTCACCCGACCCGTCGCGGCGAGTGAGACGGCGGGCGGGGCTTCCCACCCCGATCCCCTGAGCTATGGCCATGGCGGTCACCGAGCACCCCGAGCCCCGCTGGCCCGTGACCGCTACGAGCCTGCCCGCGGCTGAACCTCGGTGGACCCCCGAAGTCGGAGCGAGGGGAGCATCGTGCGGACCTTCTTTCGCAGCGCCCTGAAGCCTGCTGGTGGATCGGGCGTGCTGGCGGAGCATCGCCAGGAGGGCACCTCGCTCGAGCGGGTCGGCCAGGACCCCAGACACCTCGAGAGCCGCCCAGTCGCGCCGGCGCACTCCGTCGTCCACGGCGAGCACGGCGGAGCCCGAGCGCCGTGCCATGTCGACGAGGTCGCGGTCGAGGGCAGGGAGGCCTGCGTCGACCAGGACTGCGGAGTAGGGCCCGTCGAGCCGGATCCGGGCCTTCAGCTCCTCCACCGACACGCAACGCACGAGCTCGATCGGCAGGGCTGAGGAGCTCGCCCACCGGCTCACGTCCTGAAGCCAGCGCGCTCGTGCCCTGGCTAGGGCCACCAAGCAGAAGTGCTCTGCCATCAGTTCCTCCAGGCACGGGTCTGCGCTGGCTCGAGCGCCACCGCACATGTCGCGTCCCCCCACCGGACCGCCCTGGCCGCCCGCCCTCCGTCGATCCGCCGAGAGGTCACGGGCTTCGTCCCGGGGTGCGGGGACGGTAGGGCGGAGGAGCGGGATGGCCGCGCCCGGCGCGGGTAGCGCGCACCACCGAGACGGCGCCCTCCTCACGTGCGTGTGCGAGCTCCAGCACCTCCTGGGCGCTCGCCAGACCCAGCGTGAGGGTGGTGGATGCGGCGACGAGGCCCCCTCCACCCATCGACACCGCAAGCACCACGGCGTCGTGGGCCACCACAGAGCTGTAGGCGCCGTCGCCGGAGCCCATCGTCGCCACGACGTCGACCACCTCACCGGGTTCCAGGGCCCCGCCGAGTGCTCTGTCGGCGTCCACAGCGAAGCTGTACTCGTATCCCACACCCTGTGGGTCGGGGCTCTGGGAGCCCTCACCCAGCGTGAGCACGGAAGCGCTCTGCACCAGCTCGCCCGGGCCGACGGGGGCCAGCGCGACAGCGCCCACCAGCTCGGCTACGGAGCCGAAGGTGCGCTCTGCCACGGAGGGCGGGAGGTCGACGTGCTCCACCTGCAGGTCGCCGGCAGAGAGCTCGTCGCCTGGGGCGATCTGGCTGGAGGCGACGACCACGGCAAGCGCGGGAGCTTCCGCTGCCCGGTTCGACAGGGCGAAGGAACCCACCATCGCCGCGGCGACCAGCAGGCCGCCGATGGTCGCGCGCCTTCCGGGGAGCCGGGTGGGCCTAGGGGTCCTCTCTGCCCGCAAGCTCTGCGGTCGCTCGTCCATGGAGCTTAGAACCTACCAATAGGTACATACTGGTTCAACATAGGCATGCATAGAACGTCTGCCATGGACCCTGGCCTGGCGGGATCCCGAACAGGGCTGTGCTGGTCCCGGGCGAGGGTCGTGGGAGCCCATCGCCCGGACGGGCGAACACCGAGAGTGACGTAAAGGAAACGAGAGGCAGCTAAGATCGCACGGATGAGCTCCGATGGTTCTGGGGACATCCAGTGGATGAGCTCCGCGGAAGCCGCCTCTCGGCTGGGCGTGACATCTCGCACGCTCTATCGGTTCATCGACGAGGGGCAGCTGCCGGGCTACCGCTTCGGGAGGGTGATCCGCCTCAAGGCCTCCGAGGTCGACAGCTTCATCGAGCAGTGCCGGATCGAACCCGGCACCCTCGAGCACCTCTACCCCGACGCCAGCCCATCTGAAGCCAAGGGCCTCTAGGTCCCTCCTGGTCCGGGCCAGCACGCCGAGCGCGTGGTCACCTCGACCACCGACCCTGCCGGGATGCACGCCTCCCCGCCGTCGTCCAGCCGAACCCTCAGGTGGTCGGCGCCGAGGCCGGTCAGCTCGCCCGACCACGGCGGGCCTGGGGCATCGCAGCCGACCACCACCCGCGCCCCCTCGGCCACCAGCTGCTCGAGCTCTCCGAGGAAGGTGGTCGTCGAAGACCTGCTCAGCCTTGACCCCGGCCGGCACACGACGTGCTCGGAGGACCGGAGGGCCGCAACGCCTTCCCACCGCACCAGCACCACGGCACCGGTGGTGGTGCAGCGAAGGCGCAGGTGCTCGTCGCCCGCCAGCTCTAGGACGCCGCGGTGGGTGGATCCGCTGGTGGAGTGCACGACGACGGCCCCCCGATCCACCAGCGCGGCGGCGAGCTGGGCGCAGGTCGTGTCGTCGATGGGCCGGTGGGCAAGCCACCACGAGCGCCGACGTTCGTCGGCTGCCTCCTGCACCCGCGCCTCCCCGAGCCATCGCTCGAAGCGGTCCGGCACCTCGTCCACGGAACCGACGGTAGCCGGACGTTAGCGAACCATGACGTCGCGTGGACACGGAAGGCAGGGTGGTCGGACAGGCGAGGAGGGGTTGCCCACCAGCGGCACCGGCCCGGGGCGCGTAGGCTGTTGCACGCACATGGCAGCGACCCAGGTGAAGATCAACGTGCCCGGCAACCACCTGATGGCCGGGCTGCTCGGCTCGCGCGACGAGCTGCTCCGCCTGGTGGAGACGGCCTTCCCGACCACCTCGGTGCTCGTGCGGGGGAACGAGATCTCCCTCGATGGGGAACAGGCCGCAGAGGTGGCGCAGCTCTTCGAGGAGCTCGTGTCGCTCCTGCAGCTCGGCCACGTCCTCGAGCCTGCAGAGGTGATGCGCAGCATCGACATGGTGAAGGCCCAGGAGAAGCCCACCGAGGTGCTGGCTGCGGAGGTGCTGAGAGGTCCACGGGGGCGGCTCGTGCGCCCCAAGACCAGCGGTCAGAAGCGCTACGTCGACGCCATCGCGTCGAACGTGATCACCTTCGCTCTCGGGCCTGCAGGGACCGGCAAGAGCTGGTTGGCCGTCGCCATGGCCGTGAACGCGCTCCAGTCCAAGCAGGTCGACCGCATCATCCTCACTCGGCCTGCCGTGGAGGCCGGCGAGCGGTTGGGGTTCCTGCCCGGAGACCTGATGGCGAAGGTCGACCCCTACCTGCGCCCGCTCTACGACGCCCTCTACGACATGGTCGACGCCGAGGGCGCCCAGCGCCTGCTGGAGAGGGGGACCGTGGAGGTCGCACCCCTGGCGTTCATGCGGGGCCGAACCTTGAACGACAGCTTCATCATCCTCGACGAGGCGCAGAACACCACCGCCGAGCAGATGAAGATGTTCCTCACGCGCCTCGGTTTCGGGTCGAAGGCCGTGGTCACCGGCGACGTCACGCAGATCGACCTGCCGCCCGGCCGCGTCTCCGGACTGGTCGAGGCGCTTCGTGTCGTCTCGTCGATCGAGGCGGTTGCCACCGTGCACTTCGACGAACGCGACGTTGTCAGGCACCCGCTCGTGCAGCAGATCGTCAAGGCCTACGAACGACTCGAGGCAGCGCCCCGTACGACATGAGTGGAACCGCCGGTCGCCGGCTCGTCGTCTCGGTCTCGGGCCGACATGTGCCGGCCGCGGCCCGCGGCCTCGGTCGATGGCTGCTCGGGGCCGGTCCGGCCTCGGCGGCGGGCACGGTCGACATCGCGTTGGTCAGCGACAGCCGCATGCGCCAGCTGAACCGGGAGTTTCGCGGTGTGGCGAAGGCCACAGACGTCCTCTCGTTCCCGGCATCGGACGAACCGCCAGCGCCTGGAACGCGCGCCCGGACGGGACGCGCCGACGAACCGCTCGGTGACATCGCGATCGCTCTCGGCGTTGCGGAGCGCCAGGCGCGGGAGCAGGGGCACGCGTTACGGACGGAACTGCGAATCCTGGCGCTTCATGGCCTTCTGCACCTTCTCGGCTACGATCATGAGAAGGACAACGGCCGGATGCGGCGGGTCGAAGACCGGCTGCGGCGGCGCGCCGGTTTGCCGGCTGGCTTGATTGCCAGGGCCGGCCGGGTCCGACAGACATGATCTCGGTCTTCATCGTTCTCACGGCCGGAGGCCTGCTCGTGCTCGCGCTGGCCGAGTCGGCGTTCTCGCTGCTCATGCGGTTGCCTGAGCGGCTCGAAGCCGAGCGCGAGTCCGAGAGCGAAGCCCTCAAGTCCTACCTGGCCGATCCGGTTCGCTTCTTTTTGCCGGCGCGCGTGCTGCACGGGTTGCTGCTCGTGCTGCTCGTCGTCCTGCTGTCGCACGTGCTCGGTCCGGGATTCACCCGCGGCGTGATCGCGTTTGCGATCGGGATCGGACTCTCGATAGCGCTCGGGCAGGTCCTGCCGGCGCTCATCGTCCGACGTTCACCCGAGCGGTACCTGGAATTGCTCCTGCCGGGTTTCACGGCCGTCGCCGCCATCTTCGGCCCATTGATTGCCCTGGTCGCCAACTGGACGCGCCGCGTGGAACGGCGGCACAACGGCGACACCGCACGCCTGGCCATGGAAGGGAACGGCAACGGCGCGCCGGCCGGCGACGAACCCGAGCCCGGCGGGGACGAAAATCGGCTCCTGCGGGCCGTCGTGCGGTTCGGCGAAACGCTCGTGCGCGAGGTGATGACGCCGCGTCCCGACATCGTCGCGATCCAGGCCGATGCGACGATCGACGACCTGCGACAGCTCGTGCGCGAACAGGAGTACTCGCGGCTGCCGGTCTACGGCGAGAACCTCGACGATGTCGTGGGCCTCGTCGTCGTGAAGGATCTGATTCAGATGGCGCCCGAGCAGGTCGGCACGCACAAGGTCAGCGAAATGATGCGGCCGCCGGCCTTCGTGCCCGAGACCAAGCGCGTGGTCGACATGCTGCGCGAGTTCCAGCAGGGACGCGTGCAGCTGGCCATCGTTGTCGACGAGTACGGCGGCACGGCCGGGCTCGTCACGGTCGAAGATGTCGTCGAGGAGCTGGTAGGCGAGATTCACGACGAATACGACAGCGACGTCGAGCCCGTGGTCAAGGAAGACGACGATACCTACGTCTTCAGTGCGAAGGTGGGCATCGACGAGTTGAGCGAACGGCTCGGCGTCGAGATCGAAGAGGGTGCCTTCGAGACCGTGGGCGGGTTCGTGTTGTCACGCGTCGGGCGTGTGCCGGCCGTCGGTGAGCAGTTCGAGTTCGAGGGCCTCGATGTCGAGATCCTCGAGGCCGAAGGACGCCGCATCCACAAGGTGCGGCTGCGACGACGGCCGCAGCCGGTCGAGGAAGCCGACGAAGAATGAAGTCGGGTTTCGTCTCCCTCGTGGGCCGGCCCAACGCCGGCAAGTCGACCCTGCTCAACCGCGTGGCCGGCCAGAAGCTGGCCATCGTCTCCGACAAGCCGCAGACGACGAGGCACCGGATCG
>CAZHBH010000009.1:0-48480 GCA_964530525.1 uncultured Rhabdothermincola sp.
GATCGGCAGCGGGCTGGGGATCCGCAACCCGCACAACATCTCGCTCATCGTCGAGCAGTCTTCGGTGCCGGTGATCCTCGACGCTGGGATCGGCACCGCCTCCGACGCAGCGATGGCGATGGAGCTGGGCTGCGACGGGGTCCTCGTGGCTTCTGCCATCACGAGGGCACACGACCCGAGCCGCATGGCCGTCGCCCTGCGCCTGGCCACCGAGGCAGGCAGGGGTGCCCGCCTTGCCGGACGCATCCCCCGGCGGTGGTTGGCACAGGCGAGCTCGCCCAGCGAGGGGATGGCGGAGCTTTGATCCCCTTGCTCGTGGTGCTGACCGACAGGCGGCTGTGCCGGCGAGCCGGGAGGTCCCTCACCGCCACGCTCGCCGCGGCGATCGAAGGCGGGCCCTTCTGCCTCGTCATTCGTGAGAAGGACCTCCCGCGCACGGAGCGCGCCCGGCTGGCCGTCTCAGCCATGGAGCTCGTCCGCCCGCACGGGTGCCGTGTCATGTTGGCGTCCGACGCGGCGCTGGCGCACCGCATCGGGGCTGACGGGGTTCATCTGGCCGCCTCAGATCCGCTCCCCACCCTCCCGGTCGGAACGATCGGTCGCTCTTGCCACGGAGCCGAAGACCTGCGCAGGGCCGGGAGGGACGGCGCCGACTACGCGACGATCTCTCCCGTCTTCCTCACGGAGTCCAAGCCGGGCTACGGCCCACCGCTGGGCCTCGACGGCTTGGAGTCGCTGGCTGCTCTCTCCACGGTGGACGTTCTCGCCCTGGGTGGCGTCTCGCGCTCCAACGCCGCTTCGTGCCTGGCTGCCGGCGCCGCGGGCGTAGCCGTCATGCGCGAGGTGATGACCGCAGCAGATCCGGGTCAGGTGGTGGCGGAGCTACGAGAGGCGCTCCGCACCGACGGCGCGGTCCGCGTCGCCCAGCCGCACGCTCCCACGCCGGAGGCACGAACCGCATGAGCCCTCCAGTCGCCCTCACCATCGCGGGAAGCGACAGCGGAGGTGGAGCAGGCATCCAGGCCGACCTCACGACGTTCGCAGCCCTGGGCGTGCACGGCGCCAGCGTCGTGACAGCGCTCACCGCCCAGAACACGGTCGAGGTGCGCGACATCGTCGTCACGAGCACGGAGATGGTCGCCAGCCAGCTCGACGCCGTCCTCGAAGATCTACCGGTCGCCGCCACCAAGACCGGGATGCTGGCCAACGAGGCCATCGTGGAGCTGGTCGCGGAGCGTGCGGCCTCCGGCCAGCTCCCGAACCTCGTGGTCGATCCCGTGATGGTCTCGAGCACCGGGGCGCGGTTGCTCGAGCCCGGTGCCGAGCGCGCCTATCGCGACCGGCTGCTTCCCCACGCCCTCGTGGCGTGCCCCAACCTCGCCGAGGCCTCCGTGCTGCTGGGCAGGGATCTGGGTGATCTCGCCGAGGTGCACAGAGCTGCTCCGGAGCTTTCCGCCCTAGGTGCCCGATGGCTCGTGGTGACCGGCGTCGAAGACGGTGGTCGTTCGGTGGACGTCGCCATAGGGCCCACGGGTGCCCACGAGCTGGCCGGGCCGGTCGTCCACACGAGCAACGACCACGGGAGCGGCTGCACGTTCGCCTCGGCGATCGCTGCGCGACTGGCCCTCGGCGCCACGCCCGAGACGGCGATGGGACACGCGAAGGAGTTCGTCGCCGAGCGACTGCGCCGGTCGGGCGACAGGCTCCTCGGAGCCGGCCACGGTCCGGTGGACCACACCTTCTGACGGTCACGGTGCCGGGTCGGGCGCGCCGACTAGGTTTCGCGACGACCTGACAGCGAGAGGGCCGGAGAACTCGATGCTCGAGCACGTAGGTCGCTTTGCGGCCCGCCACCACTGGTGGTTCATAGCGCTCTGGTTGTCGGTAGCGGTGGTGCTGGTGGTCTCGGCGGGCCGCTTCGGGGGCCACACCGACGATTCGTTCACCATCCCTGGGAGCGACTCCCAGGCGGCGGTCGATCTCCTCGAGTCGCAGTTCCCGGCGGCCAACGGCCCCGCCGCCACGGCCGTGTTCCAAGCGACGCAGGGCTCGATCACCGACCAGGCCAACGTGGCGGCGATCAGCTCGATCATCGACTCCCTGGCGAAGCTCCCTGGCTCCCCGATGGTGCCGAACCCGTTCACCAGCCCGGAGCTGGCCGACCAGATCTCCAAGACCGAGCCCATCGCCTACGCGAACGTGCAGTGGCCCTCCGACGCCTCGCTGCCCGACGACATCGTCGAGCAGATGACCGAGGCTGCGGGGCCCGGCGTGTCCGCTGGCGTGAACACCCAGTTCGGCGGGACGGTGGTGGACGTCTACAACGCGCCCAGCTCCTCGCTGTCGGACCACGCGGACGACATCGGCATCGCCATCGCCGTCGTCATACTGCTGATATCGCTCGGGGCCGCCGTCGCGATGCTCATGCCCATAGGCACCGCCCTGTTCGCCCTCGGCATCTCCACGTCGTTGACGGTCCTGCTCGAGCGGTTCTTCGAGATCGGGAGCATCGGCTCGATGCTCGGGATAGGCGTGGGCATCGACTACTCGCTGTTCATCGTCAGTCGCTTCCGCCAGGAGTTGGCGGACGGCGCTGAGCCCCACGACGCCGCTGGACGTGCGTTGGGCACGGCGGGGTCGGCGGTGCTGTTCGCCGCAATCACCGTGTGCCTGGCCATGGTGGCGCTCTCCGTGATCGGCGTGCCGTACGTGCAGACGCTGGGTCTTGTCGCCGCCCTCTACGTGCTCGTCACCGTGCTGGCCGCACTCACGTTGCTCCCCGCGCTCCTCGGCGTCCTGGGCAGGCACGTGAACTCGGGTCGCCTGCCGTGGCACTCGAAGGTGGGCGACGGGTCGGGTGTCCGCTTCGACACCACCTGGTCGGCGCGGTGGGGCCGCGAGGTGACCAGGCGAGCTCGGTACGTGGCACCTCTCAGCATCGTCGCCTTGCTGGTCCTGGCGATACCGGTCCTCCACATGGACCTCGGCTTCCCGACCGACGGCAGCGCCCCGACCGACACCACCCAGCGTCAGGCCTACGACTTGATGGCCGAAGGGTTCGGACCGGGAGCGAACGGCCCCCTGCTGATCGTCGGTCCGCTGCCGGCCGGCGCATCCAGCGATCCGAGCAAGACCATGGCGGAGCTGAGCGGCTTCACGAAGACCCTCCAGGACACCCCCGGCGTCTCCACGGTGACCCCGGGGAGCAACCCTCCCGACTACACGATCCTCTTCTACACCGTCGTCCCCACGACAGGGCCCAACGACCCCGCCACCACGACCCTCGTGGAGGACCTGCGTGACCAGGTGATCCCGGCCGCCACGCAAGGGACCCAGATCAACGCCTCCGACGTCTACGTGGGAGGCGTGACGGCGGAGACCATCGATCTCACCCAACGCATCGAGGAGCGGATGGGATGGCTCTTCCTCATCGTCCTGGGCGGGTCGTTCCTGCTCCTGATGATGGTGTTCCGCTCGTTGTTCGTGCCCTTCAAGGCAGTGGTCCTGAACATGCTGTCGATCGGCGCCTCGTACGGCATCGTCGTGGCCGTCTTCGAGTGGGGATGGTTGATGGAGCTCATCGGCCTGCACGAGACCGTGGTGATCGCCAGCTTCGTGCCAGTGATGATGTTCGCCGTGCTGTTCGGCCTCTCGATGGACTACGAGGTCTTCCTCATGAGCAGGATCCGGGAGGACTACGTGGAGAGGGGCGACCCCCGGGGAGCCATCGTGATGGGCATCGGCAAGACGGCGAGGGTGATCACCTCGGCCGCGCTCATCATGATCGCCGTGTTCCTGGCGTTCGTCACCAACCCGCAGGCGACGGTGAAGATGCTCGGCCTGGGCATGGCGATGGCCGTCCTCATCGACGCCACCATCGTGCGGATGATGGTGGTCCCATCGGTGTTGCAGCTGGCGGGCAGGGCCGGTTGGTGGTTCCCACGCTGGCTCGACCGGCTCCTGCCGAGCATCGAGATCGACAGACCCAAGGATCGTTCCGACGACTCTGCAGAGCGCGGGGCGGACCAGCCCGTGGAGGCCTGAGCGCTCGAGGGGCTACTCGTCGGCTCCCAGGAGGCGGCCGAGCCTGGAGCGCACCTGGTCGATGACCTCCTCGGAGCCCGCCAGCCGCCGCCCGGACATCAGGACCTCGCCGGCCACCACGGTGGTGTCGACCACGGACCCGCTGGATCCGTACGCGAGGTTCGCGTCGAGCTTCCCGGGGAACATCTCGGGGACGTCTGTGCGCAAGAGCAGGAAGTCGGCCGGGGCTCCAACCTCCAGCTCCCGGCCACCCAGCAGGGCCGATCGCTGTCCCCGCGCCACGGCAAGGGCGTCGGAAGCCGGGAGCACCGATGGGTCGTCGCTGTTGAACTTGCTCATGAGCGCGAGCAGCTTCACGTCCGAGAAGAGGTCGAGGCTGTTGTTGGACGCCACGCCGTCGGTTCCCAGGCCGATGGCGATGCCAGCACACCTCGCGGCCTCGTAGGGCAGGGTTCGCCCGGTGGCCAGCTTCAGGTTGGAGGCCGGGACGGCCACCACCGTCCCTCCCCGCTCTGCCACCAGTGCGAGCTCATCGGGCTCCAGCCAGCAACCGTGGGCAAGGATCGTGGAGGGACCGAGGAGTCCGCAGCGATCGAGCAGTGCCGGCGGTCGCAGCCCGGTGGCCTCCTCGCAGCGCTCCACCTCTTCGCGCGTCTCGGAGAGGTGGATGTGCACGCCCAGACCCCTGTCGGCAGCGATCTCGCCGATCCACTCGAGCGACTTGACGCTCACCGTGTAGACCGCGTGGGGGCCCAGGAACGGCGTGATCCGATCGTCGGCTCCCGCCATCGCGTCGAGGAACTCCTCGGCGGTGTCGCGCAGGGCGGCCGCCGCATCCGCACTCCCCTCCGCCGGGCCGCCATCGAACAAGGCCGGAGCGACGATGGCCCTCATCCCGCTGTCGTGAGCGGCGCGGGCAACCTCGGGTGCGTGCCAGTACATGTCGGCGAAGCAGGTCGTTCCCGACCGGATCATCTCGAGGCAGGCGAGCCTCGTCCCCCAGTACACGTCTTCGGGCTCGAGTCGAGCCTCGGCGGGCCAGATCCTGGTCTGGAGCCAGGTCATCAGAGGGAGGTCGTCTCCGTAGCTGCGGAACAGGGTCATGGCCGCGTGGGTGTGGGCGTTCACCATCCCCGGCACCATCACCATCCCCCGCGCGTCGATGACGGTGTCTCCCTCCCGCGGACCCATCGACGAAGGGTCGCCGAGCTCCCGGATGGAGCCACCCACGGCGCGGAGGCTCACGGGCTCGCCGCCAAGCTCCGCCCCCTGCACGAACAGCCCTGGCTCCGGGCTGGCGTCGTCGCTTCGCTCCACGCTCACGTGCCCAGGAACTGCCCGATGACCTGCTCGGCGGGACCCGCCTGGAGCTCGAGCACGGCGGCACCCCCGCTGGTGCGCCTCCCGGTGACGGGAAGGGTGACGGAGTCGTCTCCGAGACCCCCGCGCAGGTCCCACATGAGGAGCAGGGCGTCGAGGTAGCTGAGGTCCTGGTCGATGCGCATCCCCGGGCCCAGCGACCCTGCCACCCCAGCCAGCGTCCATGGGTTGCGAGTGCTCGACACCTTTCCCATCAGCGCAGACAGGAAGGCGCGCTGTCGTTGGACCCTGCCCAGGTCTGCGGTCCCGTCCACCTGCCACTCGCCGTCCACCAGCTGCTCGAAGTAGCGGGAGCGGACGTAGGCGAGGGCCTGCGACCCGTCGAGCGTGACCTCGCCTGCCTCGGGGACGTCCAGGCCGGAGTGGTCGTCGCGCGCCGGGTGCTCGAACGGGATGGTGATGCCGCCAACGGCGTCCACCAGCTTCCCGAAGCTGACGAAGTCGATCTCCATGAAGTGCTGGATCGGGATTCCCAGCCCGTTGACCACCTCCACCAGCGCGCTCGGTCCCGACTGGTACACGGAGTTGATCCTCCCCATCTCGCCCGTGACGGGGTTGCGGACCCAGAGGTCGCGGGGGATCGAGAGAAGCGAGGCACCAGACCCCCCGACGCGCATGACCATGATGGTGTCGGTCCGCTGGCCGCTGGGGGCCTCACCACCCAGGAAGGCGCCGGCGTTGGGATCCTCCTCGCCAATCCCCTCGCGGGAGTCCGATCCGACGATGAGGTAGTTGGTCGCGCCCCCGACGGCGGGGGCCAGCGAACCGATCTGCACCCGCTCGATGCGGCTGAACTGCCACCACCCGAAGGCGAGTGCGGCGACGACGAACAGGACCATCGCGCCGACCACGGCCAACACGACCAGGCCCGCCCTGCGCAAGGCGGAGCCACGCGGTGCAGGCTGGGCGGGACGCGCCGGCCCGGGACGGCCCGGACCCCTCGGGGGCCGTGGAGGCGAGCCACCACCGGAAGTCCCGTGAGGCTCTCTGGAGGACCGTCTGTCGCTTCGATCGGGCGCGCTCAGCGGAGCGGACGAGGGACGAGGGGCGACCGTGGGCCCCTTGCCCACGTGCTCGGGACCGATCACCACGTGGCGGCGGGGCGTGGTCATGGGCCCTGATGATACGGGAGCGTCTCCACTGACCGACGGAGCGGCCCGCGCAGTGGCTACGTCAGGCCGCCGCTCCGCCTGAGGCGACCTGTTCGGCGATCTCGTCGGTCACCCCGATGCTGAGCACCCCTGCCACGTCGCCCATGCCGTTGGCAGCGACGCTCACCTCCCCCTTCACGCGCAGCCAGCTGGGCAGGGGACCCTCCAGCAGGGCCGCGAGGATCTCGCCGGGCTCTGCCACGTCGCACAGGCGCGCCGCGAGGTTGGCCGGCCTTCCCACGTAGTCGTCGCCCTCGAACAGCAGCGCTGTGCCGGTGGCGACACCGGCGTGCGTGTCGATGCCGATCATCGAGGATCGAAGGACGACCTCCGCCGCCGTGGCGACTGACGGCCCCTCGTTCACCCCCACGATCATCACGCCGTCACCCAGCCACTTCGCCACGCGAACGCCCCTTCGACCCACCACGTCGCGAACAACCGTGCGGAACTTGGTGAGCAGGGCTATCGCGCGGTGCTCACCTTCGGTGTCGCAGTACTCGGTGAAGCCCGTGATGTCTATGAACGCGAAGGTGCGGTTGACCGCCAGCGCCTCCCCTATCCGGTCCTCTGGAAGGGGTGGCTCCTGCCCGGTGGCCCACTCCCCCGTGACGTCAGGAGCTCGCCTGGTTCCGGGTGGCTCCGGTGCCAGCAGGGAGCGCAGGCTCGACAGGTCGCGCGAGCCACGGACCTCGGTGGCCCCGTCGCCGTCAGCCCCGGCCCGCGCCGCGGGTGCCGAGGCGTCCTCTTGCCGCTCCAGCCGGCTGCCCTGGTCGTTCACCTCGCTGAGCGTACCTCTCGAGGATGACGGGACATCAACGATCCGTGTCGTGCGCGTGAACAGCAGACGCAATCCTGTCGACTACGGCGACTGCCCCAGGCCGGGGGTCGACACCCGCTGGAGCACGACGATCCCGTCCTGCGAGAACCGCTCTGCCATCTCGCCGGAGTCCAGCAGCTGCTCGAGAAGCGCAGCGTCGTGGGGGTTGGCACCCTTGGTGTCGACGATCACCCACTCGACCAGGCTCGGATCGCCACGCTGGCCGGGGTTCACGCCGTAGTTCCAGCTCCTCCAGGGGTTCGGGAACTCGTACACGACCTCCCTGTGCGTCATGTGCGACGTCAGCCTGTAGTCGACCGAGACCCCTGCGCCGCTCGGGACCATGGCCATGGCCTTGTGGCGAGCTCCCATGTCGGAGGGCTCCTCGGTGGGCCAGGCGAGGGCGTACCGGTCGCCGAGCGGAGAGGGCCCGTCCCAGTGGGAGGACAACAGGGCAACGACCACGGCCAGCGCAAGCAGGGAGGTGCCGAGTGACCGAGACCAGCGCGTGGCTCGGCGGATCCCCTCCACGAAGCTGATCGCCAGGGCAGCGAGCGGGATGGCGGCGTAGTGCAACCGGATGTCGTACGTGAAGCTCGCCGCCGAGATGATGTTCGTGAACCACTGCGGCGCCCCGATCAGCAGGGTGCTTGGCGCGAGGAAGGGCACGAAGGCCCACGATCGACCGAGCTCTGCCGTGTACCCCACGACCCCGTTGTCGGCCATGCGCTGCACGAGGGCCGCTGGATCGGTCACCGAGCTCGCAACGATCTCGCCTGGGGTGCGGCCCAGCTCCCCGTAGATCCCGCTGTAGACCGTGCCCTCGGCGAGCAGCGGCACCAGCCACATCCCGAAGATCACGAACCACGCCCCGGCGACGGCCGCGACGGTCGAGCCGAAGCGCCAGCGCCGTCTGATCATCCACACGATCCCCATCCCCAACAGGGCCAGCGCGACGTCCTCCTTCCAGGTGATGGCCAGGGCGAAGCACGCCCAGAACGCGACCGCGCTCGTTCGACTCGGCGAGGCACGTTCGGCGCTGACGCGAGGGTGCACCACCCTCTCCCCGAACAGGTAGGCCCCCACCAGGAAGGGCAGGGCCATGCCCTCGGGGTGGAAGCCCTCCCAGACGAGCCACTGCGCGGTGGGCTGGGCCAGCCACACGACTCCCACGACGAACCCGATCCAGGCAGGGCCGATCTTGTCGCGAACGAGGAAGTACAGCGGAACGGCCGTGAGGGCGATCGCCACGGTGTGCAGCAGGTTCCAGGTGTTGGGACCTCCGCCGAACCACACAAGCGGGGCCAGCAGCACGAACGCGAACGACGCGTGGTGCCCGGCGAGGGTCACGCCGCGCACCGTGTTGAACTGCTGGCCCTCCGAGAGCAGCCAGAGGAACTGATCGAAGATCCCCTCGTCGAAGCCGAAGGTGGCGAACCGCTCGTGGCGCAGCACGATCAGGGTTCCCATCACGGCGCTCCACACGACGATGAGGGCACAGAGGGCCACGAACCAGGCGCGATCCCCACGCGCCAGGCGCCGGAGCCTCGCGACAGCGCCGCTCGTCGCCTGGTGAGCCTCACGCCGTGGTCGTCGGTCGGTTCGCTGCAGGATCGAACGAGGGTAGCTCCGGTCGCCGAGCGCCCTCACGGCTCCTCGAGGGCACGGGTGCTCCCGGTCGGCCCGAGACCGGACCGGCGTCGGAGCTAGGGTCCGATGCCGTGACGGGACGAGAAGGCAGTGGCGACCGACGGGACGAAAGCCGTGATGATGACGGGCTTGCGCCGTACGCCGGGCACCAGGGACACGTAGGCCGGACGTTCGCGGGGTCGCAGGGTTGGTGGCCCGAGCGCCCCACCGCCCCCGAAGGCGCGCCGAACGTGCTGGTGGTGCTGGTGGACGACCTCGGGTACGCCGACACCGGTCCCTACGGCGGTGAGATATCCACCCCGAACCTCGACCGGCTGGCCCAGAGCGGCCTGCGCTACACCAACTTCCACTCCGCACCCATGTGCTCCCCCACCAGGGCGTCTCTGCTCACGGGCCTGAACCCCCACGACGCTGGCGTCGGCACCGTGCCGCACGCCGATCCGGGCTTCCCCGGCTACGCGATGGAGCTCAGCGACGACAGCGCGACCATCGCCGAGATCCTGCGTGACAACGGCTACGCCACCTTCGCCCTGGGGAAGTGGCACCTCACCCTCGACGCCTTGCAGAACAGCGCGGCCCCCCGCTCGTCGTGGCCGTGCCAGCGAGGCTTCGACCGCTACTACGGGGTGCTCGACGCCTTCACCAACCTCCACCACCCGCACCGGCTCACCGAAGACAACCACCAGGTCGAGGTCGACAGGTATCCCGACGGCTACTTCGTGACCGACGACCTGACCGACCGCGCCATCTCGATGATCCGCGAGTCGAAGGCCTCGAACCCGTCCAAGCCCTTCTTCTGCTACTTCGCCCACCTGGCGGTGCACGCTCCCCTGCACGCGAAGCCCGACGACGTCGAGCGGTACCGAGGGGCGTACGACGCCGGCTGGGACGCAGTGCGCCAGGCGCGCTACGAGCGCCAGGTGTCCCTCGGCGTCGTCAGCCCCGATGTGGAGCTCGCGCCGCGAAACTCCGAGCCGGGCGACGAGGTGATGGCGTGGGACGAGCTCTCCGATGACGAGAAGGCGCTGTTCGCCCGATACATGGAGGTCTACGCGGGAGCGGTCGACAACATCGACCAGAACCTCGGGAGGCTCCTGGACGCGCTGGACGAGATGGGTGAGCTCGACAACACGATCGTCATCTTCACGTCCGACAACGGTGCTTCGCGCGAGGGTGAGGTGGCCGGCACCACCGCCTACTACCTGCACCTCCTCCAGGGCGACGACGTCGAAGCCGATCTGGCGCGCCTGGACGAGATCGGCGGGCCCACCACGACCCCGCACTACCCCCGTGGCTGGGCCATGGCGGGCAACACCCCGTTCCGCCTCTACAAGCTCAACACCCACGCCGGTGGGCACTCGGTTCCGTTCTTGATGTCTTGGCCCGCTGGCCTGGGCTCTGCGGCTGGCCAGACGAGGCGCCAGTACGCCCACGTGACCGACCTGCTGCCCACGCTGCTGGACCTGATCGGCGTGGAGCGTCCGACCGAGCGCCACGGGCGACCCCTCAAGGCGCTGGCGGGCAGCAGCTTCGCTCCTACGCTGCGCGACGCGGCCGCGCCCTCGACGCACCACGAGCAAATCTTCGAGACCTTCGGACACCGCGGCTTCTACCGCGACGGCTGGGAGGTGGTCACGCGCCATCGCCCGCTGACCCACTTCGACGACGAGGAGTGGGAGCTCTACGACCTCACCGCCGACCCCACCGAGCTCAACGACCTGCGTGCCGAGCACCCCGGCAAGCTCGCCGAGCTCGCCCGTGCCTGGGATCGCGCCGCCTGGCAGCACCAGGTGTACCCCCTCGACGAGGGCTCCAACGTGAAGTACCTGGTGCGCCCCGCCTGGGTGAAGGTGTTCTCAGAGCCCGTGACCATCTTCGCCGGCACTCCCACCCTCGAGCGCTGGCGCTCGGTGCAGCTGCTCTGGTTCAGGTCGGTGAGGATCACGGCGACCGTGGATCACGTCGCTGGAGCTGACGGCTACCTGTTCGCGCACGGCGACCAGGGATCGGGCTACGGGCTGTACGTGCTCGACGACGAGCTGGTGGTCGTCCACAACGACGGTCGCGGCAGGATGCGGCACGGCTCCGCCGGGCTCCTCGAGCCAGGTGCACGAACGGTGGTGCTCGACCTCATCGCTCCCGGAGGCAACGTGTGGGACGCGAGCGTGTCAGTGGACGGGAGCGAGCGGCCATCGGCCACCATGGAGGGCCTCACGATGTTCTTCGGGATGGCACCGTTCGAGGGGATCGACGTGGGGATCGATCGACGCTCCCCCGTGGACTGGTCGATCTACGAGCGCTTCGGACCGTTCGCCTACTCGGGGGGCCTCCACCACGTCCGCTACGAGCCCGGCCCCCTCGCCCCGGACTCCCCCGAGGCGCTGCTGCCGATGCTGCGCGAGATGGGTGCGCGCTACGAGTAGGGCGCCGGCGCGGATGTCCTACCATCGCAGCGTGAGCGACGTGACGATCTTCCACAACCGCCAGTGCAGCTCCTCTCGCAAGGCCATGGCCTGGCTCCAGGGCAATGACGTCGACGCCGAGGTGGTCGAGTACCTGAGCACCCCCCTCGACCGCGACGGCCTCGACAAGCTCCTCGACGCGCTCGAAGGTCCTGCCGCCGACCTGGTGCGCCACGACAAGCGGTTCCACGAGCTCGGGCTCGATCCGGCCGACTACACCGAGCGAGCCGCCATCATCGATCTGCTCGTGGAGCACCCCGAGCTCATGCAGCGTCCCGTCGTGGTGCGTGGCGACAAGGCGGTCATAGCCCGCCCGCCCGAGGCGACGCTCGACGACCTCTTCGGCTGAGCCGGCCCCCCGGGGGCCGGCGACGGGAGCGGGCATCGACCCAACATAAAGGGGGACCCAGGGCTCTTACACGTGAGAGGGGGACCGCGCGTGAGCTCAGGGGGACGATCGGAGGTCGACTTCGATGAGTGGTACTCGGTCGAGCGGCCTCGGCTGGTCTCGCTGCTCGTGCGAACCGGCCAGAGCAGGGCGGACGCCCAGGAGATCGCCGACGAGGCCATGGCACGAGCGCTGGCCCGCTGGTCGCGCGTCGGCAACATGTCGTCGCCGGCGGGCTGGACCACGGTCGTCGCCTTCAACCTCGCACGGCGGCGCGCGAGCCGGTCCGGCCGCGAACGGGCCCTGCTCGCGACCCGAAGCGCTCCTGCGCCCTCCTCCGATCCCGCCGACACGGCCACCCCAGAGGTTTGGTCGGCAGTTCGAGCGCTCCCCGACAGGCAGCGCACCATGATCGTCCTTCGCTACCTGCACGACCTCACCGAAGCGCAGATCGCGCGGCTCATGAGGGTGCGCCGGGGAACGGTCGCGTCGTGTCTGCACGACGCGAGGCGGTCGTTGGGATCCACTCTGCGTGCGCGACCCGGTGAAGCCGACCTGCCGGGGCCGAGAGGCGGCGCAGCACGCGAGCTCGACGCACCGACCGGGATCTCGTCTACGAAGGAGGGAACCTGATGGCACATACGTCCGGGCAGCCACCCGAGATCTCCGAGGAGGAGCTGGGAGAATCACTCCGCCAGGGTCTCCCCGCCCAAGGCCGATCCCCGATGCCCGCCACCCTGGCTGCCGTGAGGCGGCGGGCGAGTGCCCTTCGCAACCGTCGCCGAGCGACCGCCCTCAGTGCCCTCGGCTGCGTGCTGATCCTGGCACTGCTGGCACCGATCGTGGCGCGTGGCCGCTCCGGAGGCGACGACGCCGTCCGCGTGGACACGGCAGAAGATCCGGTTCCCACCACAGCGGTTCCCACGACGACCCTCCCGGAGCTGGTGGTGGAGCCACCCCCGGCCTCGGTGCTTCCCCAGACGCCACCCGCGGAGTCCTCGACGACGCCCCCCTCCGATGAGCAGCCCGGCGAGTTCCTCGAGGAGGCGAGGGAAGTTCCCCTCGACCCTTCGCTATCCCCGCTCGATGCACCCGGCCTGGCACCGAGCCCCCCGCTGGAGCCGGGCGGCTATTGGTTCGTCGAGCTCACCTTCGAGGGCAAGACCACGTCGCTCGTCGATGAGGCGAACGGACTGGACCTCGTGGAAGGTGGGGCGGCCAGAGTGGGCCTCTCTCGGAGTTGCGCCGCCTACTCCGGGACCTACACGACGTCGACCGGTGAGCTGCACATCCTCCTGACGACGATGACGGCGCCCTACTGCGAACCCGATCCGCCGCCGGACCCCGCGATCCACGGCGCGATCTACGAGATGCTCGACTCGGGACCGCTCACCACAGCGATCGACGGCGCCTTCGTCGTGATCAGCTCCGACGAGGTCTCCGTCCTGGCGTTCAAGACCGAGGCCCTGGTGTGCTGCGACGATCCCTCCGACACCGACGAGCTCCTTCACCGGTGGACCGAGGTGCGACGACGCGTAGTCGAGCTCCTGGAAGCACGGGGCTGATCGACGCAGCCACCGACGTTCCGGCCCGCGGCGCGGGTCGGAACGTCGGCAGGGATGCTCAGCCGGTGAGCACGGTTCGGGTGTCGATGCCCGAGCGCAGGACCCGCCCGGCGAGAGCGCCCGTCGGTTCGTTGTCGGCGACCGCCTCCACGCCGTTCACGAGCACCCGCACGACGCCCTTCGCCTCGGCCGTGAGACGGCCTGTGCCACCGGGCAGGTCGTGCACCAACGTGGCGTTGCCGGCACCGATCGCCTCGGGATCGAACACCACGATGTCGGCTGCGTACCCCTCGGCGATCCTCCCGCGGCCCTTCAAGCCGAACAGCTGCGCCGGCTCGTCGGTGATCATCTGCACCGCCCGCTCCAGCGAGGCGAGCTTCCGTCCACGCAGGCAGTCGCCCAGGAACCGGGTGGTGTACGGCGCACCGCACATGCGGTCCAGGTGAGCGCCGGCGTCGGACCCGCCGAGCATCGCCCGCCCGTCCGCCCACAGCTCTGCGCGCATGGCCCAGCTCTCCGGGTCGTTGTCGGGGGGCATCGGCCAAAGGACCGTCCGGAGCTCGTCGTTGACGACGATCTCCACCAGCGTGTCGAACGGGTCCTGGCCCCGTTCCTCGGCGATGTCTGCCACGACGCGACCGGTGAGCCCGTCGTTGGCCTCCGAGTAGGTGTCGCCGATGACGTATCGGGCGAAGTCGGCGAGACGGCGGAAGACCCCCGCCTCTTCGCTGTCGGCCCGCTGGAGCATGGCCCTGCGCACCTCCGGGTCTTGGAGCTCGGCGATCCGTTCGGGGACCGGGAGGCCGAGGATCTCCCCCCAGCCGGGCAACATGTTGAGAGCGCAGTAGTTGAGGAAGCTCATGTTCATGGGCACCAGCACCGGCATGGTCAGAGGCACGATCCGTCCCCCCGCCTTCTCTGCGGCGTCGGTGGCCTCCAGCTGGCGGGGCACTCGGTCGGGCTCCCGCGAGTCGACGGTGAGCACGTTCCAGTTGATCGGCCGACGAGCGGCCACCGACATGGCCACCAGCAGCTCGATCTCCTCGTCGGAGAAGCGGTCCAGGCAACCGTCGACGATCCCCTCCAGGGTGGTCCCCTCGTGCTCGCCGGTGACCCTGCACAGGGCCAGCAGCTCCTCGGTGCTCGACCAGCGGGAAGCCACGGGCTGCCCGTCGCCGTCGGAGTGGGTCTTCGAGAGCGTCGTGGAGAATCCGATGCCGCCAGCGTCCAGCGACTCGGCCAGGACCCGCTCCATCTCGGCGATCTGCTCGGGCGTGGCCTCGTTGCCGATCGCGTCCGTGCCCATCACGTAGCGACGCAGCGCACAGTGGCCGACGAGGAAGGCGGCGTTGACGCCGACGTTGCCCTCCAGTGAGCCGAGGTAGTCGGCGAAGGTCTCCCAGTTCCAGTCCACGCCGTTCTCCAAGGCGGCGAGGGGCATCCCCTCCACCTTCGCCATCATCCGGCGCAGGTAGTCGGCATCGCCGTCCCGCAGTGGGGCAAGCGTGAAGCCGCAGTTGCCCCCGATGATGGTCGTGACGCCGTGGACGTTGGAAGGCGAGGCACCGGGGTCCCAGAAGAGCTGGGCGTCGTAGTGCGTGTGGGGGTCGACGAATCCGGGCGTCACGACCAGGCCCGAAGCGTCCAGCTCGGCCTCGGCGGGCTCGTCGATCTGGCCGATCGCCACGATTCGGCCGTCTCGCACCCCCACGTCGGCGCGCACAGCCGGCGATCCTGTGCCGTCCACGACGGTGCCACCCTTGATCAGGTAGTCGAGCATCCCAAGGTTCCTCCCTGTCCTGGCCGCCGCGACCAGCCCGGTCACCTGGGCGGGACGCTGGTGCACGGTGGCCAGCGAACTTCTGACGGTGCGTCAGGCTAGCTTCCGTCCCCGGCCGACCCCAGCCCGCCGGGTCAGGCGGCTACTCCTCGTAGACGGGCTTGCGCTTCTCCTTGAACGCAGCGATGGCCTCGTCGAGGTTGCCTGTGTAGCCGGCGAGGAGCTGGTTGCGGTTCTCGAAGTCGATCGCGGCCTGGAGGCTCGATATCTCCAGGTTCGCCCAGATCGACTGCTTGGTCATCTGGACCCCGAAGGGGCTCAGCTCGCAGATCCGCTCGGCTACGTCGAGCACCTCCCCCATGAGGTCCTCGGGCGTGAACACGCGAGACACCAGACCGATGCGCAGTGCCTCCTGCGCATCCAGACGCCCCCCGGTCAACAGGATCTCCGAGGCGTTGGAGAGGCCCACGGCCTTCGGCAGCAAGTAGCTGATCCCCAGCTCGCTGCCGGTCAGCCCGTTGGTGATGCCGGCGTTGGCGAAGTAGGCCGCCTCCGAGGCGTACCGGATGTCGGCTCCGAGGGCGAGGCAGAGTCCTCCGCCGATGGCAGGGCCGTTGATCGCCGCAACGACGGGCTGGGGCATCGCCCTCATCGCCGGCACGACACCGCCCATGAACGACATCGCCTTCATGGCGAGACGTGACATGCCGAGACCGTCGGCGTTGGGTGGAAGTCCGTGGTCCTGGAGGTCGAGGCCCGAGCAGAAGCCGCGTCCCTCCCCCGTCAGGACGACGACCCAGCACTCGTTGTCGGCGGCGACCGTCTCGATCGCCGAGTAGAGGTCCTCCACCAGGGCGAACGACATCGAGTTGAGCCGGTCCGGCTTGTCGAGCGTGATCCTGCTCACGTGGGGACGTGGCACGTCCACCCTCACCAGCGACATCGCGTCCTCCCCCTCGTCGTCATCGGTCCCGCTACGCCAGCCCTCCGCTGCCGAACGCGGCGATCGTAGTGGCGGCGATCTCCTCCTCGGGCTCCCGCGCCGCGGGTTCGCCTCCTTCGTCGGCAGCCGATGGCCGCCTCAGAAGTGCCACCCGAACGCCCTCGTCGGATTGGAGCTTGGCCGTGATCCGGTCCCACTGCTGGTCACTGGCGCGCGGGAGGCCAAGGCCGAGCGCAGTCGCCTTCGGTAGGTCAGCCCGGTAGTCGTGCCCGGCGGCGCGGAACACGCCGGGCGTCGGGTTGGTCGCGTTCGCCGTGTCCAGCGCCGTCTGGAGGGCCGTGATCAGCGGGGTGAAGCGCTGCCGGGAGGAGATCCCACCGGGGCGCTCTGCTCCCAGCCAGTCGGGCCTCTGCAGGAGCAGCTCGAGGCTGAGCTTGCGGACGGGATCGTCCTCGTGCGCCAGGAGCACCGCGCGCAGATCAGCTAGAGCACCGGCACCGAGGTCCTCGAGCTCTGCGGCAGAGGACACCTCGAGGACCGAGGCGTCCTCGGTCTCACCGGCGAGGACGGCACGCATCCAGCCGCTGTAGTACGGGGTGCCGACCCAGAGCGCTCGATCGACACCCAGCCGATCCAGGGCCCTCGTCCCCCCGCCGGCCGCGAGGAGCGCGTTCTGGCCCGCCCACGCCCCGAGGCTCTCGCCGTAGAGCAGCACCCTCGGGCGCCGCCCGGGGCGACGGCGATCGATCGCTCGTCGGATCCCCTCCAGCAGCAGTCGCAGGTGCAGGCCACCCACGCCCACCCGGTGCAGCGAGAGCAAGGAGGGCAGGCGCTCGTACTGGACGGCGACCCCTGCGCTGTCCCCGGCCAGCAGGTAGTCGGCCGTCTCGAACGGAACCGTGTTGACCACGCCCGTCCCTGCCGGCGAGCCCACGATCAGCACCGCGCGCTCGTAGGCACCCGTGCGCTCCAGCTCGGCCAGGGCGATCCTCACCCGGTCCTCCGCGCTGCGGGCCTGGTCGTATCCCACGAAGACCCGCACCGGCTCGGCACGTGCAGGCACACCCATCACCGCGGCGATGTCGTCGGGACCGGGCACGTCGAGGAGGAACCTGCGGCCCTGGCGGCCGGTGCGGGCGAAGGTGGTGATCGATCCGGGTCCGGCCGATCGAGCCGACGAGGTCGGGGGCTCGTCGTAACCCGGATCGACGACGCGGTTGTACAGCTCCATGCCCCTCACGAACGTGTCGGCGAAGGCCGCCACCACCACACCCCAAGCCGCTGTGGCACCAAGGCCACCGACCACGGCCGCCGCCGTGGGGGGAAGTCCCAGACGGAGGCGGAGCGTCCGAGCCAGGGCCGTGCCGCTGCGCCGGTAGCCGTTCACCACCGCGGCGAGCACGGCCGCAACCGTGGCGCTCTGCGCCACGGCGGGCAGGGGCCTGGGGGGTGGCGGGTCTACGTCCTCGCGCCGTGCGACCTGGGCCTTGAGCGACCTGAAGATGCTGATGCCTCCTGCCGCCGACCCCAGTGCGGCGAAGATCGCACCATCCCTCACGGGGTTGCGGGAACGCCGCAACCCGCTGACCGCCATGCACGCCAGGGATCCCGCCGCGAGGCCCTGGCCCATGGCCCGAAGGGCCGCCATCGGGAGCTCGTCGTCGTCGTGCAGCGTCGCGCACGTCGCTCCACCCAAGGCCGCAGCGCCGGCGAACGCGAGGAGCTGGCGGTCCGCGTCTAGGTCGCCGCCAACGATCCCGTACGTGGCGTTGCCGACCGCGAAGCCGCTTGCAGCCGAGGCCCCCGTCACCAGTGCCTGGTGGAGGGTCCTCCGAGGCATGAGGGACGGCCCGAACGAGCGGGTGGCGGCCCAAGCCCCCAACACCAGGCCGGCGAACACGTCAGGGCGCCTCAACCACTCTCGGGAGGGATCGAAATCGCTCATGGGAGCCAAAGCTACGCTGCCCGCTCGTGCGACGCCGCCGCCCACCGAACCCCAAGGTTCGAGCCGCCGCAGCCACCTCGCCCCTCGCGGCGGGAGGGCACGATCACGCCCCGGCGGCCATCGAGGCTCTCACGGTGGGGGGCATCGGAGCGCTCTACGCCCTGGATCACACGGTGGTGCCCGCCCGGGCGCAGCTGGCCGTGCACGCTGGAGCGGCCGGCGCCGTCGTCGGTGCGGCCCTGGCAGCGGGCGCGACGTTCGAAGAGCTGGGCCTGGGCCGCTCCAAGCTCGGCAGAGGACTCCTGCACGGACTCGCCGCCGGCTCGGTCATAGCCGGGGTCGTGGCCGCGGGCGCTGCGATCCCGGCGACCCGAGGGGCCTACCACGACGAGCGGGTCGAGGGCCTCAGCGCAGGCGCAGCGCTCTGGCGGGGCCTGGTGGAGATCCCCGTCGGCACCGCGCTGTACGAGGAGGTGCTCTTCCGGGGGGTCCTGCTAGGGCTCGCCTCGAAGCGCATGCCCCTGCCTGCGGCGGTGGCGCTCACCTCCGTCGCCTTCGGCTTCTGGCACGTGGTGCCGGCCTTGCGCAACCAGCAGGCGCACCCGCTCACGCGCGATCGGCACGAAGCGGTGGTGGTCGCTGCCACCGTGGCCAACACCGCAGTGCTCGGCGCTCTGCTCGCCATCCAGCGCCTCCACACCGGGAGCCTCGCGGCTCCGGTCCTCACCCACGCCGCATCCAACGCCACGAGCTTCCTGGCTGCCGCCCTGGTGACGAGCCGATCTGGTCAGTCGCGGCGCGCGGCCCCTCCGGCAGCTTCCTGAGCTTCCGGTTCGTCCCAGCGCACGCCCACCACCAGGGCGCCGCCTTCCACGATCCCCACCTCTCCGAGGACCTCGAGCGCCGCAGCCAGCTCTCCGGAGATCTCGAACGCCGGCTCGGTGCTCAACCGCAGCGTCAGCCCTCCAGGGCTCGACTCCACCTCCAGATCGCCACCGTCGGTCGCCATCGCCGCCTCGGCCAGCAGCTCTTCGGCCAGCCGGGTCAGCCGCAGGGCAGCGGGGGAAGGCACAGCTTCGACCACCGACCACTGAAGGTCGAACGAGGCCCCCACCTCCTCGCGCGCAGCTTCGACGAGGACCTCCAGGGCCACCCGCGCTGGATCGAGGGAGCCGTCGAAGGGAGAACCCTTGCCCGGCGCTACCTCTCGTCGCCACCTCCGCTCCAGTCGGAGCGCTTCCAGCACCCAGAGACCGCCCGCATGGGAGTCGAGGGTGGCGTCCGTGCGTGCCAGTCGAAGATCCTCCTGCGCCTGCTCGGCTAGGGACTCGGCATGCTCGGCTCGCGCGATCGCTGACAGGGCGAGCGCCTCGGCTTCCTTCTCCGCGGCCTCGGCGGCTTCGGTCGCGGCGAGCGCCTGGTCTCGCTCGGCGGCCGCCTCCTCCGCTTCGCGCGACGCGGTCGCCGCCAGGGTGACGGCCTCGGCCAGCTCCGAGCTACGGCGCTTGGCCATGGCGACGGCAACAGCGAGCGCCACCACCAGCACGGCCACGACCACGGCCAAAGCTATGAGCGCCCCTACCACCCCCCGACCCTATCCGCCGCACACACCACGGGTGCCCCCACGCGAGAGAGCCACGGCCGAAGCCGTGGCTCTCCTCGTCCTATGGACGTCTGATCAGCTGCCCGGGACCTCGTGCGCCCGACGGCACCAGGCCGACAGCGCCGCCCCGGGGGGCTAGCCCTCAGACGACACGGACGTTCTGCGCCTCCTCGCCCTTGCGGCCAGGGGCTACGTCGAACTCGACGCGCTGGCCTTCCTCCAGGGTTCGATACCCCGTTCCGGCGATGTTCGAGTAGTGAACGAACACATCATCGCCCTGCTCGCGGGAGATGAAGCCGAAGCCCTTCTCCGAGTTGAAAAACTTGACTGTTCCTGTAGCCAACGCAATCTCTTCTCTTACATTCGAAGGGGCCCCTTTGGCCCCCTCGGCATGCCAGAGGATACGGCTCGCCGCTCGTGCGTGCACGCACTTCCTCCAACTGGGGCCTCGGGAGCCCTCCGTCGCCCACGTGGAGGCCTTCGGGGGCTCCTAGGATCGGGGCCCGTGAAGCTCGACGAGATCGACCTCACCGACCTCGACCTCTTCACCTCGGGGTTCCCCCACGAGCTGTTCCGAGAGCTGAGGAGGGAGGCCCCCGTGTGGTGGCATCCCCCCACCGACCACACCCCCGGGGGCGAGGGCTTCTGGGTGCTCAGCCGCTATGCGGAGATCAGCGCTGTCGCCTCCGACGGAGTGACCTTCTCATCGGAGGGCGGAGGTGGGCGTGCCGGCGGTGGGACGTTGATCGAGGACCTTCCTGCGGGATTCGCGGCGGGGGTCCTGCTCAACATGATGGACGACCCTCGCCATCAGCACGTTCGCAAGTTGGTGACCCCCTCAGTGGCCCCGCGCTCTCTGGCCGCCATGGAGCCCGAGCTTCGCGAGCGCGCCGAGGCGATCGTCGCGAGCGCTGTGGATCGCGGCGAGGTCGACTTCCTCGTGGACGTGGCCGCCGAGCTGCCCCTGCAGGCCATCGCCCGGCTCATGGGGATCCCCCAGGAGGACCGCCATCGACTCTTCGAGTGGGCAGACGCCACCCTCGACTACGACGATCGCGAGCTGGGCGAGCAGAGCGAACGAGCTGCCGACGCCTCGGCTCAGATGTTCGAGTACGGCTCGTGGTTGATAGAGCGCAAGCGCGCCGAGCCCGACGACGGGATCATCTCGGCGGTGGTCCACGCCCGGATCCCGAGCGAGGGAGACCCGTCGATCGACGCACCCCTGGGCGAGCTCGAGCTCCAGATGTTCTTCAACCTCCTCATCGCCGCGGGATCGGAGACCACCCGCAACTCGATAGCGATCGGCATCGGAGCCCTGGCCGAGAACCCCGACCAATGGGACCTCGTCGCCTCCGACCCCAGCCTGCTACCCACCGCCGTGGAGGAGGTGCTGCGCTGGTCGTCTTCGACCACGTACAACCGCCGCACCGCCACGCGCGACGTGGAGATGTGCGGCCATCAGCTGCGCGCAGGCGACAAGGTCACCCTGTGGTGGGCCTCCGCCAACCGCGATGAGGAGGTGTTCGACGACCCGTTCCGCTTCGACGTGCTGCGGAACCCCAATCGGCACCTCGCGTTCGGCCACGGGGGCCACTTCTGCCTGGGCGCCAACTTGGCTCGGGCGGAGATCCGCCTCGTCCTCGAGTGCTTGATGGCGAACGTGGCTGAGCTGATCCCCACGGGCCCCATCGAATGGGTGCGGTCCAACAAGCACACCGGCGTGAGGCACATGCCGGTGAGGATGGTGCTGCGGGACTAGACCCCGATGACGTCGGGGCGGGGCTTGCCCTCCGCCTCGCAGAGCATGAGGTACGAGTCGCGGATGTACGCCGCGTCGTACACGCTCTCCACGTTCCCGTCGGCGTCGAGGTTGAGGTTGGCGCCCGTCACCGCGAACCACACCTCGGTGATCACCTCGGTTCCGTCGGGTGCTGGGCCCTCGTCGGGAACGAACAAGGTGTGGACCGAGCCCGCGGGCTCGTACAGGTACGAGCCGGCCCTGTTCACCTCGGGGTACTCCTCGTAGCGCCACGCCCCTGCGATCGTGAAGGCGTAGACCTCGCCCGTGTGCTTGTGGGTCGCCACCCGGTAGCCGGGCCGGAAGCGATTGTGGACCACCCACAGACCGGTCTCGACGTCGGTGTGGAGGACCCGCATGAGGCTCCCCTCTCCGATGTCCACCCAGGGCAGCTCGTCGGCACCGCGGTGGATGGCACGAGGGATCCCGCCGCCGAGCGCTCCCATGGAGGTCACCCGCCCATCATCGCGCGCGCAGCTGCCCTGGACTCCGCGATGACGTGCGAATCCACCTCGAACCAACTGCCGATGAAGGCCATGCCCACGACCGAGGTCGCATCCGTGGCGGCAGCGCCTGCTCCCCCGGCCCCTTCAGGAGCTCGCAACGTCGGGGCGCCGGAGGGGGAGACGTCGGCGGCGAGCGTGGAGAAGCAGTCGGCCGCACTGGGCGCCACGATCCGGCGCTCGTCCGGATCGTCGAGGGGGGCTCCACCGCACAGCGCGTCGCCCAGTGCGGCCACCTCCCGTGCGCCCGAGGCAGCCCTCCCATCCAGCAGGGCTCTGGTCGCGGCGCAACCTCTTAGAGGTGGGAGGCCAGACCTGATCCAACCGAGCGCATCGGCGGTGTGGCGCAACCGGGAGACCGCCATGACCAGCTGGTCCATCGCCCCGAAGGGAAGCGCCTGCGCCCTGGCCTCACCATGGGCGAGCATCACGGCCTCGTCGGCGTCCTCGATCGCGGTGATCGCCCGCAGGCGCTCGGCCTCCACGGGCGCACGCGATGCCCACTCGCCCGCGTCCACGAGTCGCGCCGCGGTCGTCGGGCCAGGTGCGGGTTGCGCCGGCCCCTGGTCACCTGAGGTCGTGAGCGCGTATGTAGCGGCGAGGTAGGTGGCCGTCGCGTGGTACGCCGCCCCGATGACGGTGGCGACCTGCGCCCGCACCCCCCGGGGCCACAGCAGGAGCCCGACGCACACCGCCACGACCGCCCCCAGGCCGATGTCGGCAAGCCTCGTGACACCTGTCTGCCAACCCGCGGGTTCCACCAAGTTGAACAGGACCACCACGAACAAGGTGAAGCTCGCCTGCCCGGCGACGAAGTGGATCGCCTTCGGCGTCCACGCTGCGAGGAACGCCGTGATCGGCAGCAGGACCCACAATGACGGCTGATTCCCGTCGATCAGGAGGAACACCGGGACGACCAGCGCGAACCCTGCTGCGGTGCCGACTACTGCCTGCAGCGCGTTTGCGGCAGTTCCAGCCGCGCTCGATCGCAGCACCGACAGGGTGCCCAGGGCCACCCAGAATCCGTGCTCGACATCGATGACTCGGGCGAGGGCCACAGAGGCGCAGATGGCGATGGCCGCCCGGATCGCGTTGCGTCCCCAGGCCGAGGTGGGCGATGCGTGGGAGCGCAGGATCCGCAGGCCGCGCCGCAGCGCCCCAGCGGAGCCTGCTGAAGGCACCATGGGGGGCGGTTCGAAGGCCCTGACGTCGTCGACGGCGCCACCCGAGGCAAGCCTCGCGTTCGCCCCCATGGAGAGCGTGAGGTGGACGAGCATCCGCACGGCGAAGGAGGTCTCGACCCGCGCCACAGCCCGCTCTCCCTCTCCCTCGGCCATCGCCTCCGCCACGTCCTGCTCGAGGAGCTCGAGATCCCTCGCCCTGACCAACGCCAGACCGCGCAGGTCCAGGCCGTCGGGCCCTCCCCTCAGCAAGGTGCTCGTGTCGCCCATGGCGGCAACGGCCGCCGACACCACCTCTGCATGGTCGTCCACCGCCGAGCGAGAACGCTCCTGCACCAGCGCGTGAGCGAACACGACGATCTGGCGAACCTGGTCTACGAGCAGCACGAGGGCCTGGTCGCGAACCGCCGGACCTCGAGGTCGCTGAGCGAAGGCGTCCCAAGCGGCCACGAGCCGGTCGGTGGCTCGAGCGAGCTCGTCGACCATCCCCGGCAGCTCTTGGTCGCTCGGGTCCTCCTGCCAGCTCGACAGCAGGCGAGCCAGGCGGTCGGCCACGTCTGCCGCGAGCATCCCGATCCGCCTCCTGGAGCGCCGCGGCCACAGGGCCACGGCAGCGACCGCGCAGAGCACACCTGCGACCAGCCAGCCTGCTGCCTGAGGTACGGCCTGGCTCGAAGGCGACGGAACCATCACGGCCAGCACGAAGGCCAGGGTGGCCGGGACGGTGGCCTGTGCCCAATAGCCACCGAACACCGCCAGCTGCTGGAGCGCCAGGACCACGAGGAAGGTGCCCAGCACGGCGACGGACGTCCACTGGGAGGCGATCGTTCCCAGCACCACCACACCGGCACCGGCGAACGCGAGCACGACGTAGGCACGAGCCCTGCGAAGCAAGGCTCCACCGAAGTCCGAGAAGCTGAGCATGGCGAACACGCCGAACCCTGCGAAGAGGGCGAAGAGCTCGTCGTCGAGAACCGCCAGGCCGAAGGCGAAGGGCACCGGGAGCACCAACGCCGTGCGCAGAGCCTTCCGCACCTCGCCACAGTCTGGGTCGCGCGAGCCGAGCCACGAGGCGCGCCGCTCCTTGCGGGACCCCCGGGCTCGATTCGGCCCTGTCCCTGGGGGTGATTTCGCGGCGGTGGGCTCTGCGGACCCGTCGGTCACGGCGGCCTGGTCTAGCAGGCATTTCGTCCCCGAAGGCGCCCGGACAGGGTGGCAGTTGAGGTGACGGATGTCACAAGTCAAAAGATGCGTGATCCGAAACCGACCGGTAACGTCCGTAACTCGACCGCAACAAATGGAGTCGAGCCCTCCCTCATGTTCTCCCCCCAACCCCCCCATCGCGCTGCCCTGGCCGTGTGCCTGGTCGGTGCCTTCGCTCTACTGATCGGGATCGGTCCGATCGTCGGCTCCCGTGTCGGCCAGACGGCGGACGCGAACGAGCTCTCGGCCACGGATACTTCGGAGGGGTCCACCACCTCTTCCTCCACCACCACCGTGGCCCCGATACCGACGGCGGCCGAGATCGCCGCCACCTCGTCGAGCTCGTCGACCAGCTCGACGACCACGAGCACGACGGTCGCCCCTCCACCACCACCTCCTCCTGCGCCCGAACCGGAGCCCGAACCGGAGCCGGAGCCCGAGCCCGAGCCGGTGGCAGCCTCGTCCGGCTACGCGACGCGCACCGACATCCCCGACGCCTACTGGGATCGGATGGCACAGTGCGAGACCGGCGGGAACTGGTCGCACTACCCAGGGGCTCGCTGGTCGGGGGGCCTCGGCATCTACACACCGGGCTGGATCCAGTTCGGAGGCGGGGAGTTCGCGCCGTCGGCAGGAGAGGCGACGCGCGAGCAGCAGATCGTCGTTGCGAACCGCATCGCCGCTGTCGGCCTGGGCGGCTGGGGATGCCTGTCTACCGTCGGGTACCCCTGACCCCCCGAGCGCCTTCCTGCCACGCCATCCTCCGTCCGCAAGCCGTCGCCCCGGGTGATCCGAGCAGACGCGGACCCGCTGCGACGACATCCGGTGGCGCACCCCCGGTAGCGTCGAGCTGGTGAGCAGCTCGATCCCGGTGGGGGAAGGTCTCGAAGCCGCCGAAGGCCCGGACGACTCGGAGGCGACGCCTGCCTCCCTGGGTGCAGGGCGCACCGACTCGACCGCACCGGGTCCTGGGGCGGACCCCGTTGGAGATCGCCCACGTCCCATCGGCGTCGGTTGGTGGGTGGCCCTCGGTTTGGCGGTGGCGTTCCTGGTAGGAGCCCTGGGCTACGTGTGGGGTACCCATGCGGCCGATCCTGCGGCCACCTACGGCGAGGTCGACAAGGGCTTCCTCGCCGACATGATGAGCCACCACGACCAGGCCGTGCTGATGGCCGCCGGTACCCAGAACCGGGCGACCGACCCGATCGTCCAGGGCTTCGCCGAAGAGGTGATCTCCTTCCAGCGTTGGGAGCTCGGGATGATGACCGAGATGCTCGCCCAGGCAGGAGCCCCGCTGCCCAGCAGCGATCCGGACCGGATGACCATGGAGTGGATGCACATGCCCACGCCCCTCGGAGTGATGCCGGGGATGGCGAGCCCCGAGCAGCTCGAGGCCCTCGAGGCCGCCCAAGGTCGGGATCTCGACGTCATGTTCCTCGAGCTCATGCGGGACCACCACGAAGGAGGCATCCACATGGCCCGCTACGCAGCGGAGAACGCCGAGAACCCGAGGGTTCGAGAGCTCGCCGCACGCATGGCGAGGAACCAGGCCGTCGAGGTGAACGAGTACAACGCCCGACTTCGGGCCCTGGGCGTACAGGTGCCCTGAGCCCCGCCCTCAGGGGGCGAGGTCGTCGCCGATGCTCCCTCGCTCTTCGATCTCCTGCAGCTCGTCCACGCTGTCGACGGCTGGGCCCCTGTCCATGCGAGCCACTCGATAAGCCGCCCTCGCTATGAGGTTGGCCCCTATGGGGAGGGTCATCAACTGGAGGATGGCCGCCATGACGAGCGACGTGGCCTCGTAGGCGGAGCTGGCACCTACGGCAGCACCCACCAGCACGAGCAGGAGCCCGAGCGCCGACGCCTTCGTGAGGGCGTGCAGCCTGGCCAGGGCTTCACCGAACCGCACCACGCCGATCCCCGCCAGGCACACGAGGCCGCAGCCGAACAGGACGATGAACTGCGCCGCACCGTCGCGCATCACGACCCCCGGCTCTCTATGAAGCGGGCGGCGATGGCAGTTCCCACGAAGCTCACCAGCGTCGCCACCACCACGACGCCCAGGAACGCGGCCGATCCGGTCTGGAGGGCGTTCACCGCCAGGGCGCACACCCCGACGACCAGGATCCCGTCCAACGAGAGCACCCTGTCGGCGAGCGAGGGGCCCCGAACGAGTCGGAACACGAAGCAACCCGTGGCCACCACCAGCAGGCCGTAGGCAAGCGCGATCACGAAGTTCCCTTCCGCCGCCCACCTCTGCCAGCACGCCGAGGGGCGTCGAACGCCTCGATGATGAGGCACTTGAGCTCCTCCACCTCAGCCCTCGCCGCCTCCAAGTCGTGCAGCTGGAGCACGTGCACGTACATCATCGCGGGCTCCCTCGTGACCTCCACCGCAACGGTTCCCGGCGTCAGGCAGACGGTGTTGGCGAGGAGGGTCACGATCCCGTCCGTGCAGCCATCGGTGGGGACCGCGATCACACCCGTCAACAGGTTCGAACGGCGACTCAAGATCGCTCGGCTCATGACCACGTTCGACTCGATCAGCTTCGAGAAGAAGTAGGCGACGAACCGCAGAAGGGGAAGCGGTCGGGGCAGCACCCGAGGCAGCAGAGGCCCCGCTGTGGGAAAGGCGACCAGCAGGCCGAAGCCCACCAGCAACCCGCTACCGATGGCCGCGGGGCTCAGATCGCCCCACAGCATGAGCCACACGCCGAGCATCAGGCCCAACAGCGACAGTGCGCTCGCCCCGAAGCCCGTCGAGGCCCCACCTGGGACCACCCTTCGACCGGCGGCACCTCGGCCGGTTGCGCTCATGGCGTTGCGCTCCCCGTGGGGGCACCGCCGAGCACTGCCTGCACGTAGCCGACCGGATCCAGCAGGTCGGTGGCAGCGCGCTCGGTGAGGGCGTAGAGCGGCCCGGCGGCGACCGCTATGGCCAGGCTCACGGCCACCAGCGCCACCGTGGGGACGATCATCAGGGCGGGTGCGGGCTTGCCAGAAGCAGGCTCCTCCCCCGCCACGACCTCAGGCGGGTTCCAGAAGACCCCGCCCCAGATCTTCATCATCGAGAAGAGGGTGAGGAGGCTCACCGCCAGGCTCACCCCCACGATGACGTAGGCCGTGCTGGAGACACCCGCCTCGACGAGGGCGAGCTTGGCCAGGAAGCCCGAGAAGGGCGGGATGCCCGCGAGGCTCAGCGCCGGGAGGATGAACAGCGCTGCCAGGAGGGGCGCAGTTCCGACCATCCCGCCCACCCGACTCAACCTGCTGGATCCTCCTACGTGCTCGATCAGGCCACCGGTGAGGAACAGGCTGGTCTTCACCACGATGTGGTGGACGATGTAGAGGATCGCGCCGGCGATGCCAGCCAGGGTGAACAAGCCCAGTCCCATGATCATGTAGCCGATCTGGCTCACGATGTGGAACGAGAGGATGCGCTTCACGTCGCCCTGGGCGATCGCGCCCAGCACGCCGACCACCATCGTCAGGCCGGCCAGGACCAGCAGCAGGGTCGCCGGGCGCGAGTCGGAGGGGAAGAGCAGGGTCTGGGTGCGGAAGATCGCGTACACGCCGACCTTGGTGAGCAACCCGGCGAACACCGCCGTCACCGGAGAAGGTGCCGTGGGGTAGCTGTCAGGCAACCAGAAGAAGAGAGGGAAGATCGCTGCCTTTATCCCGAACACCACCAGGAGCAAGACGGACAGCGCGGACAGCAGGCCCACCGGCAGGACCGCCATCTTCTCCGACAGGTCGGCCATGTTCACCGTGCCGGTGGCGGAGTAGATGAAGGCGATGGCCACGAGGAAGAGCGCAGAGGCGATGAGGCTGATCACCACGTACGTCATGCCCGAGCGGACCTGGTCACGCCGGCCACCCAGGGTTATCAGCACGTAGCTGGAGGTGAGCATCATCTCGAACGCGACGAAGAGGTTGAAGAGGTCGCCTGCCAGGAACGAAGCCGCGACACCTGCAGATAGCACCAGGTAGACCGACTGGAAGCCCACGTGGTTGCGCTCCGGCCCGGGCTGGCCGATGGCGTAGAGGAAGACCGCCAGCACCACCACCGAGCCGATCACCACCATGATCGCCGAGAACCTGTCGGCCACGAGCGTGATGCCCACGGGCGCCGGCCACCCGCCCGCCTGGACGGCCAGAGGGCCGTCGCGGTCGACGGCGATCGCCAGGACGATCGATATCACGGTGACGCTCGCGAGGATCGTCGTGCCTATGACCCTCTGGGCGACCCTGGCCCGCCCGACGAGGATCGAGACGGCGGCACCAACGATCGGCAGCACCACGGGCAGCACGAGCAGCGTGCTCACGACGCGACCTCCGGACCGTCGGCGACGCCCTCGAGGTCCTCGAGCTCCTCGGCGTCCTCGGCGACCTCCTCGTCGGGGTAGCCGCCCCTGGCCACGAGGCGGTCCTCCACGTCGTCCTCGACCTCGTCGTCCTCCGTCAGCAACCAGCTCCTGTAGGCGAGCGCCAACAGGAACACGGTCACGCCGAAGCTGATGACGATCGCCGTGAGGACCAGAGCCTGGGGCAGCGGATCGCTGAAGTCGTCCTGGTCGCCCATCCCGATGAGCGGTGGTAGGCCGGGGTTGCCCGAGAGGAGCAGCAGGATGTTGGCGCCGTGGGCCATCAGGCCGACGCCGATGATGATCCGGCTGAGCTTCCGCTGGAGGACGAGGTAGGTGGCCACGCCGAAGAGCGCTGCCGCCGTGGCCGCCAGGATGACGTTCATCTCGGCTCGTCTCCCCCGAAGGCCTCGAAGACCATGAGGACCAAGCCGAGCACGAGCAGGTACACCCCGATGTCGAAGACGAGGGTGGACGACACGTGGATCTCACCGAGCACCGGGAGCTCCATCGTGGCCGCCTCGCCCTTCAGAACCGAATGACCTACGAGCAGCGGCGCCGCCGCGGTCGTTCCCGCCACAAGGAGACCGGTGCCCAGCACGGTCCAAGGCTTGAAGCGCGTCAGCCCCCGCACCTCCTCGATCCCGCCGGCGACGTAGCGCAAGGCGACGGCAGCGCCCGCTACGAGACCGCCGACGAAGCCGCCTCCGGGTTGGTCGTGGCCGGAGAACAAGAAGAAGACCGAACCGACCATCACGGCGTAGAAGACGACCTGGACCGAGACGTCGACCACCACCCAGCGCTTCAGCACGGGTGCCCACCGATCTCGCAGGCGCAGCCGCGCCGAGGGCTCGACGTCGATCGTGGCGTCATCGTGGAGCCTCCCTTCGCGCCCGTGCGAGAGCAACGGCGCCGATGGCCGCGACGGCGAGGACCGAGATCTCGCCAAGCGTGTCGAACCCACGGAAGTCGACCAGGATGACGTTCACCACGTTCTTGCCATCGCCCTCGGGCAGGGCGTCGTCGACGATGTTCTCCGAGACCGAGCCGGTCTCGATGGAGTCGTGCCCGCGCTGGCCCCCCGCCACCAGGGCGAGCGAGAAGACCATGGCGGCCACCAGCCCTGCTACGCCCAGGCGGATCACGTGACCTATCCGCGGCGCCTGGTGCTCGAATCGATCTGGAAGGCGCCGGAGCACCAGCACGAACGCGACCACCGAGAGGGTCTCCACCACGACCTGTGTCAGTGCCAGGTCGGGAGCGCCCTGCACCACGAAGAGCGCCGCCATGGCGTATCCGGTCGTCCCCAGGAGCAGCGCTGCCGCGAAGCGCCTTCCGACTGTCGCCGCCGCGACCGCCCCGCCGATCATCACCGCCACGATCGGCACCTGGGCACCTGAGCCGATCAGATCGGGCCAACCCGGCCAGTCCCAGCCCAACACGAGCGCCGCCCCCGGCAGGATGGCGGCAGTCGCGAGGATCACCCCGGCATAGACGGGCAGGGAGCCGCTCTGGAGCACGCCCGTGACGCGGTCGGCCACGACGTTGAGGCCTCGCAGCGCCCAGAGGTAGACGACCGATCCGCTCGGGACGAGGGGGCGCGGCCTGTGCGGCGCGGCCCCCACGTCTGACGACATCGCCTCGGCGTGCCGCCTTCCGGCAGCCCGCTGGCCCGCGAACACACCCGCTCCGGCGGCCAGGGTGAGCAGCGACAGCGCGAGCACGAGCGTCCAGCCGTGCCACAGCGACAGCTCGACCGGCGACCAGCTCCTCCCGAGCGCCTCGACGGAACCCCCGAGCAGCGGACTGATCAGCTGAGGCGCCACGCCCCAGATGGCGGTGAGAGCGACCAGCACGGCCCCTGGAGCGACGAACACCCAGGAGGGCGCGTGGTGGGGACGGTCGTGAGAGCGCACAGGCTGCCGAGGCGCTGGTGCGATTCGCGGCTCGTGGGATGCCCCCGACCCGGGATCGGCGACCGGCTCCGGCGCGGCCGCTGGACCTCCGGTGTATGCCGAGGAGAAGGCGCCCCACACGAAGCGGGCCGAGTAGGCGCAGGTGAGCACCGAACCGACGACGATGCCCGCCAGCACGAGGACGGAGAGGGAGATGTCGCCGTCCACGAACGCCTGGTACGCACCCTCCTTCGCGATGAAGCCCATCGTCAGCGGAACGCCCGCCATCGAGGCGGCCGCGACGACGGCCACCACCTTCAACAGGCCCCACCCCTCGCCCAGCCCGCCGAGAAGGCGGATGTCGCGGGTGCCGGTGGAGTGGTCGATCACACCCACCACGAAGAAGAGCGTCGCCTTGAACAGGGCGTGGGCGGCCAGCAGCACGCAACCGGCCATCGTCGCCGCCTCCGTGCCCACGCCGAAGAGCACCATCATGAAGCCGAGCTGGGCCACCGTGCCGTATGCCAGCAGCAACTTGAGGTCGTGCTGGCGCAGTGCCCTCACGCCCCCGAGGACCATGCTCACCAACCCCACCACCACCAGAGCCGGACGCCAGCCCCAGACCAGGGCGAAGGCGGGGGCGAGGCGGGCGACCAGGTACACACCCGCCTTCACCATCGTGGCCGAGTGCAGATAGGCGCTCACCGGGGTGGGAGCCACCATCGCCCCGGGGAGCCAGAAGTGGAACGGGTACTGCGCCGACTTCGAGAAGGCTCCTACCAGCACGAGTCCGAGAGCCATGCCCACAGCAAGGCCCGACGGTGGATCGGCGAGGATCGCGCTGAGCCGGTAGGTGTCGGCCGCCTCTCCCAGGACCACGAAACCACCGAGCATCACCAATCCGCCCGCAGCGGTCACCAACAGGGCCTGGAGCGCTGCGGCCCGGGCTCTGGGCTGCCTCCACTCGTTCCCTATCAAGAGGTAGGAGGTGATCGAGGTGAGCTCCCAGCACACGTAGAGGAACAGGAGGTTGTCGGCCAGGACCAGGCCGAGCATCGCACCGGCGAAGAGGGTGAGGAGGCCCACCAGCCGCCCGAGCCCGTCCCAGCCGGTGCGGAAGTAGCTCGCCCCGTACGCGAGCACCGCCAGGCCTATCCCTGACACGACGAGGACCATCAGCGCCGAGAAGGCGTCGAGGCGGAGGTCGATGCTCAGGCCGAGGGCCGGTACCCACTCCCAGCTCTGCGTGACCACCGAGCCGTCCAGGACCGATCGGAGCTGCGTGGACAGCCAGGCGAGCGCCGCCAGCGGGGGGACCACGGCGACGAGCAGAGCCCGCCTGGAGAGCTGCTTTCCAGCGGCGACGATCGTCACGCCCACGACGAGGTGGACGAAGAGCAGGGCGATCACGACGTCTGGAGGCTACCCGCACCTAGGATCACCGGCGGATGAAGAACGACAACAAGTGGCGGCAACGTCTCGTGGGTGCGCTCGCCGTCCTCACGTGCATCCTCCTTTTCGTGTCCCTCATCGGCGTGTGGGTGCAGAGGACGATCTACGACACGGATCGCTGGGTCGCGCTGGTCGAGGACCTTCCATCTGAGCCGGCCGTGGCCCAAGGCCTCGCCGATCGCATCACCGAGCAGCTCGTGTCGCTCACCGATCCGCAGGCCAAGATCAGCGAGGTCCTGCCTCCGCAGGCCTCCGCGCTCGCCGGACCCATCACGGTGGCGCTGGAGAACCTGGTGAGTCGGACGGTCGCCGACGTCATAGCCAGCGACCAGTTCCGTTCCGTGTGGGTCTCGCTCAACCGCTTCGCCCACCAGAAGGTCATAGCCTTCCTCGACGGGGACAGCGAGATCATCCAGGCCGACGACGGCAAGGTGCAGCTCAACCTGATGCCGATCGTCGGCGAGGTGCTCGATCGGCTCCCGAGCGGGCTCCTGGGCGAGGGCTCCGTCCCCGACATCAGCGTGGATCTGCCGATGGACGAGGCGCGCAGGCTGATCTCGTCGTACCTGGGACTCAGGCAGGACGCCATCCCCGAGGACTTCGGCCAGATCACGATCTTCGAGAGCGATCGCCTCGAGACCGTCCAGCGAGCCCTTGCCGCGTTCAACAACCTGGTCGTGGTGATGGTCATCGCGACGCTGGCAATGGGTGCCGTGACCATCGTGCTGTCGCGACGAAGGCGGCGAACCGTCGTCGCGTTGGGCATCGGCGCGGCCGTCACGGTGGCGATGGCGTGGGCTCTGCTGAGGGTGATCGGGAACCAGGTGGCCGACAGCCTGGCCAACGAGAGCGCCGGCAAGGTAGCCGGCGACGTCTTCAACTCCCTGCTCAGCGATCTCCGCTCGACGACGACGATCGTGCTGGTGGCCGGGTCTGTGGCAGCGGTCGTCGCCTTCCTGCTCGGCGACAGCCGGCCCGCTCGTTGGACCCAGGTCCAGGTGCGTGCCGCCCGCGACGTGACCACGGCCGCCGCCATGGAGACCAGCCAAGGGGGCTCGGCCGCAGCCTGGGCCGCCGGCAACGAGGTGGGCTTGCGAGTGGGGGGTGTGGTCGTCGCCGTGGCGCTCCTGCTCCTCTTGGACGTCTCGTGGGGATGGCTCGCGTGGGTCGTCGCGCTCCTGGTCGCCTGGGAGCTGGCCATAAGCGGTCTCGTGAGACTCGCCCGCAGGCCGGCACTAGCCTCTCCGCATGGCGGAGATGAGGCTCGCAGCCCGTAAGACCAGATCGTGGTTGGCGGGGGGCCTGGCCCTCGTGTTGGCATGCGTGGCGGCGACGCCGGCGATGGCCGCCACAGGGGTCGACGTCTCCTCGTGGCAACACCACCCTGGCGACACCCCCATCGACTGGCCTGCCGTGCGCAGCGACGGCCACACGTTCGCCTTCATCAAGGCCGACGAGGGACCGTGGTCCGGACGGCCGAGCTACTACACGAACCCGTACTTCGCCAGCGACTGGGCCGCGGCGGGCTCTGCCGGGATGTACCGCGGCGCCTACCACTACGCCCAGCCGAAGGCACCGGCGGGCACAGCCGTCGACGACGCCCGCCACATGATCTCGGTGACCGGCACGATGCGCGGTCCCACGGACCTCCCGCCGGTTCTCGACCTGGAGGAGCATCGAGGACTGAGCCCGTCCGAGATCATCGCCTGGACCGGCGCGTGGCTCGACGAGGTGGAGAGGCTCACCGGACGCAAGGCCATCATCTACACCAGCCGGCACTTCTGGGAGGTGCACCTCGCCGACACCCACGCCTTCTCGGACCACCCCCTGTGGATCGCCAGCTGGTTCGATCACGTAGGGCCCGAGACCTCTCCCGGCCGTCTCCCGGGCGGGTGGAGCACCTGGACCTTCTGGCAGTGGACCGCCGACGGTCGTAGCTCGGGCATCGAGGGCCAGGTGGACCTCAACCGCTACTGCTGCCCGGACGGCAACCTCGCGGCCCTCGCCAACGGCGCCACCGGCGATCAGGCCTCCAGCAACCCCTTCGGCCACCTCGATGGCATCTCTTCCCACACCGCTGCCGTATCCATCCGAGGGTGGGCGGTCGACCCCGACACGCGTGACCCCTTGAAGATCCACGTCTGGGTGGACGGCCACCTCTACGACGAGGACGTCGTGGCGGACGAACCGAGGGGCGACATCGCCGTCGCCTACCCAGGATGGGGACCCCACCACGGCTTCGACGCCACCGTCCCGATGACCCGGGGCCGGCACGAGGTGTGCGTATACGTCCTCAACGAGGGCCCAGGAAGCGCCAACATCCAGCTCGGCTGCTGGACCGTTGACGTTCCCGACGGACCGCTCGGCTTCTCCGACGTCCAGGGCTGGCACCCGTTCGTAGACGAGATCTCGTGGCTTCACCTCGAGGGGCTCGCCGAGGGGTACGACGACGGCACCTTCCGGCCCGCCGAGCCCATCACCCGCCAGGCGATGGCAGCGTTCCTGGCCCGCTACGCGGCGCTGGCGGGCCACGACCTGGAGCCGGACGTGCTCGTCGAGTTCGACGACGTGCCGGTCGGGCACCCGTTCCACGACGAGATCGCCTGGATGGCAGCGAACGGGATCGCCGAGGGCTACGAAGGCGGAGCTTTCCGCCCCGAGGCGCTCATCACCCGCCAGGCGTTGGCCGCGTTCTTGTCGCGGCTCTTCGAGGCGTTGGGCCACGACGCCACGGCGTCCAGCGACGAGCCCTTCTCAGACGTGCCGGTCGGGCACCCGTTCCACGACGAGATCGCCTGGATGGCAGCGAACGGGATCGCCGAGGGCTACGAAGACGGTGCCTTCGGCACCGATCGGGTGGTCACGAGGCAAGCCACCGCCGCGTTCGTGCACCGCTTCGACGAGCTGCTCCACGACATCGGCCAGATGGCCGGCGGGAGCTGACAGGGCTTCGACGTCGCACGGGCCCCCGCCGAGGGACGCGGGTAGCCCTCCGGTGGGGGTGCACGGATCCGCAGCGCCCCGCAGCTACGATCCCCGCATCGCTAGATCGGTCCCCAAGCCCCTTCGCGCCGTCGCTGCCGCCGCGGTCGCGGTTGCGCTGCTCGCAGCCGCGTGCACGATCGACGATCGCAAGGTCCAACTGAACGAAGCCGAGCTGCTCTCGGGCACGTACACGATCGATCCCGTCGGTTCGGTGACCCTGGCGAACGGCTCTGCGACCGTGGACCTCGAGGGAACCGACGTGCGCGTCGAGGTCGTCCCACCGATCGTCCGCGGAGACTTCGACGGGGATCGCCTCGACGACGCTGCGCTCGTGGTGGACCTCCTCGGTGAGATGGGGAACATGGGCACCTGGTTGCTCCTGGTTCGCAACGGGTTCGGGACCGCGGAGCCCACCCCGGCCGTGCCGCTGGGCGAGAACGTGCTGCTGGAGGAGATCAGCGCCGAGGACGGCCAGCTGCGGTTGCAGATGCTCGATCGCTCCGACGCTGCCTCCATCGACACGGTCGACCGCCGAAGCGTCCGGACCTACGCCGTCGTAGACGGCCAGACGGTGGTGACCGGGGAGGAGATCACCTACTTCGCGGACATGCCGCCCGCCGGGGAGGAGCTGGAGCCCCAGCACATCCAGCTCAGCGGGGCCACGCCGCGCACCTCCTCCGCCAGCGGGCACCTGGAGCCGGACCAGCAGGTTCGATACGACGTCTCGGTGTCGGCCGGTGAACGCCTCGACCTCGGTCTCCAGGCACCGCTGGGAACGTTCCTCACCGTGTTCGCCGGCGACGACGAGATCATCGGACCGAGCGGCGCAGTGGCCGCGCAGGTTGCATCGCCCACACCCCGCGACCTCACGGTGCGAGTGCGCAACGTCGCTCTGCAGCCGGTGGACTTCCGGCTCGACGTGGAGGTGAGTCGCAAGCCCCCGGATCCACCTCCGGTCGAGCACAAGGTGGCGTACCTCACGTTCGACGATGGCCCGCATCCCACCTACACGCCCCAGGTGCTCGACGTCCTGCGCAAGCACGGCGCCAAGGCCACCTTCTTCGTCCTGGGCTCCCAAGCCCAGGCACATCCCGAGCTGATCGACCGCATAGCTGCCGAGGGCCACGCGATCGCGAACCACACCTGGGACCATCCCGACCTGGTGAGCAAGAGCGACCAGCAGTTCGCCGACCAGGTCATCCGCACCCAGACCCTCCTCGGCAGCAGGGCCACCTCGTGCTTGCGACCGCCCTACGGGTCGGTCGACGAGACGGTCCGCAAGCGCGCCGAGGACGCCGGGATGCGCATAGTGCTGTGGACTGCCGACACGAACGACTGGCGGCTGCCTGGAGCATCCACGATCGCCAGGCGCATCGTCGCCGGCCTCCACGACGGGGCCAACATCTTGATGCACGACGGCGGCGGAGACCGTTCGCAGACCGTGGCGGGCCTCGAACAGGCGCTCGCCGAGCTCGAGGGTTCGGGCTGGAGGTTCAAACCCGCCTGCTGAAGCTTGCTGCGCGCCCCGCTCCCCCCGGCGAGGGGCGCCCGCACGACTATCGAGCAGTGAAGCCATCAGGCTTCCCTGCCTTCACGCCGTCCCGCACCACGATCGTGCTCCTCCCGGCGTGAGCGCCTGCCACCAAGCGCCGTGGCGATGGCCGTACCGCCGGTGACGAGGGCTGTACCGGCCAGCACGAGCGTGCCGACGGGTGCACCGGTGACCGGCAGGGGGCCCTTACGGGCCTGCACTCGAGGATCGGGGACGCCGGCAGGCGCCGGCGGCTCGGGACGGTCGGGGACCACGGTGGTGGTCGGCACCACGGTGGTGGTCGTGGAGGGCGTCGTGGTGGTCGTGGGCACGCTGTCGAAGTGGACCTCGGCGTCGTCGCTGGCGGTGACCTGCAGTCCGTCGCCGCCATCGGGGCGCACCTCGGTGCCCGAGGCCGTCACCACGTCGACGTGCGGGTGCGCCGGATCGCCTTCGACCACCGATGCGAAGCTGCAGGCCACGACGGCCCCCGGCTCCAGGATCGATCTCTCGAGCGGGGGGCAGTCGTCCGAGCTGACCTGGGGGTTGGCCGGATCCAAGAGATCACCGAAGCGGTCGTCCCTGAGGGAGTCGAGGCGGATCCGCTCCACTCCCTGCGGTGAGGTGTTGGCCACCTCGACGTGGTAGGTCACAGAGCCCTCTGGCGAGTCGATCCGAGTGGGTTCCGCCCGCTTGACCACCGAGATGCGCGGGTCCGCCACGTAGTTGAACCACTCGCACTCGAGGCTCTCGGCGTTGTCGACGGTGACGGTGATCGATGTGCTGTCGTGATCGACCCAAGGGCCGGCGCTCCCGTCGGGGTGCTGCACACGACAGCGCGAGCTCCAAAGCCTCTCCGCGGGGAGGTGCATCTCGGCGAGCGTCACGTCGTACGCACCGCCATCGCCGATCCACGACCAACCGGCTTCCCCGTCGGCGCCGGTGGCAGCGAATGCCGACTCCGGGGTCGTGCTCGCCGGCGCGCGATCGAAGGCGATCTCCATGGGTCGTCCCGCAGAGGGCTGCCAGGCCCCCGTACCGCCCCCGGCCGACAGCTCGTACTTCCTGGCGATGGCGGAGCCTCCGCACGAGTTCGCCACCGACGCCAGCAGCGTCTCCAGCAGCTCGTCGTAGTGAGCGATGAAGTAGTAGTCGTCGTCGGGCTCGGAGGTCCCCAGCCCGCCGGTGATCCGCTCCAGGTTGCCGACCTCGACCGCCGAGCCCACTCCGATGGCCACCACCCTGGTGGATCCGTCGGCCTTGATGCCGTCGGCCGCCGTGACGCCGAAGTTGACCGGGTCGTCGACGGTCCAGCCCAGCTCCGGCGGGCCGGGCACCGTGGGACTGCCATCGGTGATGACGATGACGATGTCGGCGTCGGCCGGCGTGTCGCCCCCGGGCGCCGTGGCACCGGGCACGACGTATCCCGACGACGAGCCCCCGAGGCCCGCCTCCCAGTTGGTCCAGCCCTTCGTGCGCTGGTCCTGTGGGCTCGATTCGGACGCGAACGGTATGGAGTCCACCGTGCCTGCAAGGGCCAGCCGTCCGGCGGGGGTGTCGGTGGAGGTGAAGCCGATGGCCGGGAAGTCGGCTGGGCCGATGTCCCACGACGGATCTCCACCGAGTGGGTTCGGCCCCACGTAGCCGGATGCAGCTGTGCCGAAGGACCACACCCCGACCTCCATCCCCGACCCGGCGAGGCCTTCGACCAGTTCGGCGACCGCCTGCCGGATGAGGCCGGGGTTGAACGGGCTGTCGTCGAGGATGCTGTTGGAGCGATCGATGCTGATCCCCAGCCGCAGCGCGCAGCCATCCGGCCACGGGTTGTTGGGGGTTCCCGGCAGCAAGGCGGCGTGGGCGTCGGGCGCCCGTGCCACCAGGCAGGCCGCAAGGACGAGCAAAGCCGTGAGCCCCGTAGCGAGCCGAGTGACCAGCCTTCGGACGTCCACCGACGTGCTGGATGGAAGTTTGTCAGTTGTCATTTGAGTGCGCTCCTCGTGTCGTCTGCGGGGGTACATGTGTGCAAACCCACAGACGCAAGGACTTCCCGGCTCGCCCACGCGCCCCTCATGAAGGACCTTCGAGGCCTCACGACCTCCTCCACCAGATCCCGCACTCGAGGATCTGCCCAGACGTCCGATCCCCTCGCGGCTCGCTCGACGAGTCCGGGGTGCGGGCCGCCGTTGCGGGCCCTGGGCTGGCCGATCATCAGCACGACGAGCGCCCTGCACGAACGGCGGTCCAAGCCCGTTCGCTCCGCGATGTCCGCGCTCGCCCCGTTGTAGATCGCGTGCACCCCGACGTCGGCTGCCAGATCGGCGACCAAGCCCACGGCGTGGCACGCCGCGGCTCGATCCATGCCCGATCGGGCGAGGAGCTCGACGAGGCGAGCGAGCACCGGACCCAGCTGGGCGGCAGCCGGTTCACCGCTCCGCGGCCCCACCGGAGCCCATCCCTCCTCCTCGGCGGTGGTGTCGAGGCGAGCGGGCGCCGGGACGCTCTCCACCAGACGCAGAGCTGCCCACTCGTTGCACCCGTAGACGGCGCCCCGAAAGGCGCGGCCGGCGGCCTTGCGGCCCACCAGGCGGAGCCCGGCGGTCGACCGGACGCCCAGTTCGGCCCAGGCTTCCCACATCGCCAGCGCCGCTGCCGAAGCGACCTCGTCACGCATCCACGCCGGAGCCCGCATCGACACCTCCACGGCCAGCTCCGGCACCAGGCGCACGACGTGCTCGGGCCAGTCGACGGCCGCTGCCCCGCCTCGGCTTCCCATCGCGGATCACGCCCTCTCCGACCGCCTCCGGCGACGCCCGCCGGGTGCCTCGGGAGGCATGTACGAGAAGGCCGTGACGTCGACGGTCAGGCGATCTGCGATCCTCCTGGTCAGCTCTGGCGAGGGTTGCTTGCGCCCCGCCTCGATGTTCGTGAGGTAGGAGGCCGAGACCCCGACGTCCTCGGCGACCTTCTGCTGGGACAGGCCGATGGCCTCCCGGATGGCCCTAACGGCGGGCCCGTGCACGATCCGTCTCTTGAGTTGGCTGGAACCCATGGGGTACAGCCTAGGGTGGTTCGAGCTAGTGATACAAGTAGCTTTACCCAGCAGTTTGTATCGCCAACGTAGGCGCTACTTATAGGTCTAGTTCGGTCGTTCGCTCTCCGTCCACGGAGTTGGCCCTATGAGACCCTCCCCAACCGCCCTGTGCACCGCTTCTCGTCGGTTCGCCACGCCGAGCTTCCTGTAGATCCTGCGCAGGTGGGTCTTGAGCGTGTTCGTGGAGATGAAGAGGCGCTCGGCGATGACCCTGTTGCTCTCGGGCGTCGCGAGCCGCCGCAGCACCGCGAGCTCGCGCCCACTCAGGTTGGACTTCGCGGCCGACTGGGGGCGCCCGGCAGCCAGCACCGCGACGGCGTAGGAGGTGGGGCTCGCCTCCGCACACCTGCGGACCAGCCGATCGGCCACGACCCCGGCGTCGACGAAGGTGCGGAGCTGGCCGTGCGCCTCTCCCAACTTCAACGCGGAGCCCATTCGGGAGACGGCGGTGCCGTGCTCCCCCATCTCCTCGGCCAGCACCGCTGTCCAGATGAGCCTCTCGATGTTCGCCCTGACCGTCTCCAACGCAGGCCACGCCTCCAGCACCGACCTGGCGGTGTCGACGTCTCGCCTCTCGAGCGCAAGGGCCGCCGCGGCGCTCAGCGTGTCGAGCATCGGCACGGATAGCGCCAGGAGGCGCTCGGCCCTGTCGAGGTCTCCCATCGTCGTCCACAGGCGAGCCTCGGCAGCGAGGAGCACGGACGCGACCTGGGGAACGGCCTGGCGGGCGACATCCCTGCGGAAGTCCTCCGCTGCCGCCACCGCCTCGGTGTGCTCGCCGGTGGCGATGGCCAGCAGGCACTGCTCGGCCAGCTGCATCGCCACCACAGCCGTCCGCTTCGCCTTGCGTGCGAGCCCCCCCGCCTCGGCGAGGTGCTCGGTGGCCTCGGTGACGTCGTTGCGCTCCCGGGCGAGCATCCCCAGCGTGAGCGTGGTGTCTATCGTCGACAGGTGACCGTCGAGGTCGTGCTCTGCCGCGAAGCTGGCCGCCTCCGCTGCCCAGCTGGCAGCCCTGTGGAGGTCCCCTGCTCTGGCTTCCACGTGTGCGAGCGACCCCAGCGCTCCGACCCTCGCCGACCAGTAGGCGTGACCTTGGCTGGCGCGTGTCAGGAGCTTGCGGGCCCGCTCCGGGTTGTCGAGGTAGTCCTCGGCGCGGCCGGCGTAGAGGTCGGCCTGCATGCTCATGAACTCCGGGTTCTCCATCGGGGAGAAGTACGGGTCGTCGGGAGGGGGGCCGGGATCGGCCGCCCACGCCCATATCGCCTCCGCGTGCTCCAGGACCGATTCGAGCGGCTCTTCGTACTGGACGCCCATGCAGTGCAAGAGGTGGACGTCGGCCTCCACGTACGGGTCGCTGAACCCCGCCGCCTCGATCTGGGCGATCAGAGCCTCAGCCGTCGCCGAGTTCCCGAGGGTTCGCGCCTGGCCCGCCAGGATTAGGGCACCCCGCTGGCTACGCCGTACGAAGGCAGCGGGCACCGCCTGGGTCCAGCGCAGGGTCGAGCCGTGGTAGCCCTTCTCCAGCAGGTCGAGGGAGCGCTGGATCACCATGTCCACCAGCTCCTCCCACGCCTCTGCCCGCACGAGCAGGTCGCCGGCGGCGAACAGCTCGTTGCGATCGAGGTTCCAAAGGGCAGCCTTCTTGGTGAGCTCCCTCGCCTCCTCGAGGTTCGTCGAGCGGAGCTCGCTGCGGAGCATCTCGGCGAACAGCTGGTGGTACCTGAACCACTCCCGCTGGCCGTCGACGGGGGCCACCAGTAGGGAGCTTCGCTCCAGGTGCTCGAGGACGGCCTGGCTGTCGGTCCTCCCGGTGAGGACCTCGGCGAGGGATGCGCAGATGGTGTCGGCCACCGAGGTGCGGAGCATGAACTCGCGGATGTCGGCGGGCTGGTTGTCGAGCAGCTCCTCCCTCAGGTACCTAGACAGCGTCCGGTGGTTGCCGTAGTAGCTGTCGATGAAGCCGTCGACATCGCTACGGGTCCGCAGGGCTATCGCCCCCACCTGCACCGCCGCCGCCCATCCCTCCGTGCGGCCGTGCAGCATCGTGCGCTGGGCGTCGTCGAGCTCCACCCTCGCCACGCGCTCAACGATCTCCGCCTCCTCGTCGGGAGTGAAGGCCAGGGCCTCCTGGCCGAAGCGTGAGACCTCTCCCAGCATCTCCAGGCCCGTGAAGCGTTCGGAGGGGTCGACCCTGCTGGCGATCACGAAGTGGATCTGCTGGGGCGCCCATCGGACGAGCTCGCCGACGTCGCGCGCCAGCTCGTCGGTGAGGTGGTGCAGGTCGTCGATGACGACCAGGGTCTCGGGAAGGGTCGCCAGGGCAGCGGTGATCCTCTGCACCGCGTGGCTGCCGAGGCTCTGCTCGGCGACCGCCAGGGTCTCGACGTCGGGGAGGAACGAGGTGAACCGCTGGCGGAAGGACTCGAGGAGGCGGTGTGCCAGGCGAGCAGGGTTCACGTCTGCCGGGTCGAGGCTGATCCACACCACCTCTCTGTCCAGCTCGCTGGCGGCGAGCTGTGCCATGAGCACCGACTTCCCGGATCCTGCCGCCGCCACCAGCAAGGTGAGTCGTCTGGACGTCGCCGACCTCAGCTTCCCCAGGAGCGTCTTTCGGGGGACTATCGAGCCCGAGATGACCGGTATGGCGGGCTCGATGCTCGGCGGCTGCCGTGCCACCCCAGCCCCTGAGGTCTCGCCGGGGTCGGAATCACCGAGCGACGATGCAGCTCCCACCGCCGATCGCCCCTCCCCTCGCATCCCTTTGCCTTCGTAGCAGAGCCCGACACCTGGCCCCTGAGGGATCCAGGCAGCTAGAGCTGACCATCTCTGGACTGGGATCATACGGATGTCGGACCGCGATTTCCCCAAGCCTCCGCACCCGGCATCTCGCGTGGCGGAGATGTGGCTGGCGCCGGCCAGCCCGAAGGGTCGCTCACGTTCGCCCAGCTGCGTCTTCACATGCCCGATCACCCGGCGGGATAGGGTCCAGCGATGGCAGAGCACGAGTCCGCTCCCCGCGAGGTCGAGATCGTCCCGTCGGTCCTTCCGGCCGACTTCGCCAGACTGGGAGACGCCGTGGTGGCGCTCGCCGAGGCAGGGGTCGACCGCATCCAGTGGGACATCATGGACGGCCGATTCGTCCCCAACCTCACGTTCGGGGCCGACGTGGTCGCGTCCACCAGGGACCTCGTCGCGGTGCCCTTCGAAGCCCACCTGATGGTCCACGAGCCTGCGTGGATCATGGGACCACTCGTGGAGGCGGGGTGCCAGAGGTTGATCGTCCACGCGGAGTCCGTCATCCACCTCCACAGGGCCCTCGGCCAGGTACGAGAGGCCGGTGCGGCTGCGTCCGTCGCGGTGACGCCGTCGACTCCCGTAGAGGCCATCGAGAACGTCCTAGACATGGTCTCGATGGTCCTGGTCATGACCGTGAACCCAGGTTTCGGCGGGCAGGCCTACATCGGCACCATGGAGCCGAAGATCCGCAAGCTGCGGCAGGTCGTGGTGGAGCGGGGGCTCGACGTCGACATCGAGGTAGACGGAGGGATCGGACCGAGCACCGTCTCGGGCGCGGCAAGATCGGGTGCGAACGTCTTCGTGGCGGGTAGTTCGCTGTTCAGGGACCCCGAAGGCCTCTCACATGCGGTGGACGAGCTGCGAACCCTCGCCGTCGAGGCTCAGCGCGAGGTCTCGCCTCCACGGTAGGTGGCGCTCGCCTTCTTCGAGGTCCACCAGGCGTCTCGCCAGGCAGTTGGTTCGCTGCCGGTGGTGCAGGCCAACGACGAGCAGGTCTCGTGCCCTCGTGGCGGCCACGTACAGAAGCCGACACCGCTCCAGCTCCTCCTGTCGCCGTTCCTCGGCGAGAGCCTCGGCATAGCCGGCGGTTCGAAACCCGTTGGCCATCAACCCCATCTTCAGCTCCGGCTTCCCGTCGACCCACAGCAAGGCGGGTGCCGACGTGGCCGGAACCGCGTTGAGGCCGGTGAGCATCACCACGGGGAACTCGAGGCCCTTCGCCCCGTGGACCGTGAGGATTCGAACGGCGTGGTCGTCCTCCTCGGGCGCGGCCACCTCCAAGCGCGTCGCCCCTGCATCTGCCTGGGAGCGGATCCACTCGACGAAGTCCCCGAGCTCCTCCCCTCCCCCCTCCACGAACGACCGGGCTTCGTCGAGCAGCAACCGGTAGCGGCGCCATCGGTCTCGGGGCCTGGACGAGGTGGCGGCGAGCTCGGTCAGGCGGCATCGCCGGATCACCATGTCGACCACGAGGTTCGCCGGTAGGCCGACTGCAGCGGCCCGCATGGCCCCGAGCTCTCGGAGCGAGTCGGCGACGGGGTGCTCCGGCGAGACGCCTTCCGGAACCTCCACCTCCTCGCCGGATGCCCTCCAGGTCCCGCCCGCCATCCGCCAACCCAGGAGGTCGGCGTCGGAGCAGGCGAAGGCCAGCCCCTTCAGCGCGGCAACCACGGAGACCTCGTCGTCGGGATCGTCGAGTGCCGCTAGCACGACCAGCACGTCGTGGACCTCGTCGGTTCCGAACAGCAACGAGCGGCTCTCTATCCGGTACGGCACACCGGCCAGCTCGAACCCCTGCTCGACCGCAGCCAGGGCCGCGCGGGTGGGGAGGAGCACGGCGACGTCGTCGAACCGGATGGGGCGCTGCCCCCCCTGCCCGTCGCTCACGGTCGAGCCGCCGTCCACCAGCTCCGTCACCAGCTTCGCCATCTGTGCCGCCTCGAGCTGGCGGAGCTCTGCCACCCGTCCCTCCCGGTGAGCACCCCCGATGCCGATCACCGCTGGCCCGGACCCGTCGCCACCAGGCCAGATCTCGTCCATCGGTCCCGTGCCCCTGGCGGCCACCAGGGGCGTGAACTGGGCCTGGCCCTCTTCCCGACCCATCAGCTCACCGAAGACGGCATTGACCCAGTCGAGCACGCCCGGCACGGAGCGGTGGTTGCGGGAGAGCGTCACCACCTCGGCGGCGAAGCTCTCACGCATCCGCTCGTAGACAGCCAGATCGGCTCCCCGGAACCGATATATGGACTGCTTCGGGTCGCCCACGAAGCACCTGTGGGTAGCACCCAGCAGCTCCGCCATCTCAGCCTGGAGGGGGTCGGTGTCCTGGAGCTCGTCGATCAGCAGCGCGTCGATCCACTCGGTCAGCTCCCGACGGACCTCCGGTCGACTCCTCAGGAGCAAGACGGCTCGCACCAGTAGGTCGTGGTACTCCAAGAGACCCTCGCGGCGTCGCTCCTCGGCCGTCTCCAGGGCAAAGCTCGCGAGTGGTGCCAACACCGCTGCCAGCACCTCCGTGGCCAGCGACGAGACCAGCGCCCGCCTCTCGTCGGAGAGCGCGTCCAGCGCAGCTCGCACGCCCCCCGCCGCTGCCGGCGTGGCCCCTCCCACCTTTATGTCCGGGAGGTCCTGCACCACCATCGCCAGGGCGCGCAAAGAGCCCTCGCCCTTGGACTCGACGACCCGCGAGAAGCGTTCGCCGAACGGGCCGAGCTCCTCCAGGGTGCGGCTTCCCAGGCGCGTCCCCTGGGCCTGCGCCGCTGCGTCGAGCGCTGCTCGGATGCGCTCATCGATCCGGCCCAGGTCGACCGGGCCCAGCTCGCCTCCGGAGCTCTGGAGCTGGAGCACTCTGTCCCAGCGGTCGCAAAGGGCACGGGCGATGTCGCGCAGATCACCAAGCTTCCCACCGAGCGCGAGCGCCCTGGCGAACGCCGATCGATGTGGCCCCTCGTCCAGGAGCTCGGGAAGGCGGGCCTCCCAGCGCTCTTGGAACCGCAGCTCCGCCTGTACGTCGTCTAGCACCTCGAAGTCGTCGGGGAGACCGGCCGGCCCCGCGTGCTCGGCGAGGATCCGCATGGCGAAGCCGTGGATGGTGGTGATCGCCGCCGCGTCGAGGCGCTCGAGCGCCGATGCACAACGCCGGCGCTCCACCTCTGCCCTCCCGACGTCATCGGCTGCTTCCTCGAGTCCACGTCGGACGCGATCACGCAGCTCGGCCGCAGCAGCCTCCGTGAAGGTGATGGCCACCAAGCCGCGGGATGTCGCCATGCCGCTCGCCACCAGCTCGGTCACGCGACCCACCAGGTCATGGGTCTTGCCGGTGCCGGCGCCGGCCTCCACGAACACGTTCATCGGTCGCCCTCGGCGATCGTGAGGTACCCCGCCACCTCCGGGGCGCCGCGGAGGGCCTCCCACCGGTCGATGCGCGATGGAGGGCACAAGCGGTCGTACGGGCAGCGCCCGCAGTTCTCGGGACCGAACCAGCCCTCCTCTCCGGGGTTGGCGGGGAAGTGGCCGGCATCTATCCCCTCCATGATCCCGGCGAGGACCTCACGGAGACGCTCGCGCTCGTCGGGACCCACCGGACCCCCTCGGAGCGACGCAGTGCCCTTCCCGTCGAGGAACCAGAAGTACGCTTCGACCTCTGGAGATCGAGAGCCGCCCGATCCCGCCACGAGCTGACGAGCCGCCTCGGCGTACACCGCCAGCTGCAGGTGACGGCCGTTGCAGGTGATGTCCGCTGGCTTGCCCTTCCCCGCCTTGGGGAGCGACGTGTAGTCGCGGTCGCTTCCCGTCTTGTAGTCGATCACCACGACCCGTCCACCGTCGGGCGAGGCGTCGATCCGATCGACCTTCCCCCGGAACGCGACGGAGCGCCCGTCGGGCAGCTCCACCCGCACCGGAGGTGGCCCTCCGTCCTCGAAGCCGAACGTGTGCTCCACCGCGACGGGCGCCAAGTCTCGGCTCGAACGGTGTACCGAGTCGGCAGCCAAAGACGCTTCCAGGCGTCGCAGGATCGAACCGCCCTCCAACTCCCAGAGCACCGGGAGCCTCGGACCACCCTGGTCCTGGTAGGCCCCCACGACCTCTTCCACCACATCCTCCAGCCGTTGCAGATCGGCGGTGGTGAAGGGCTCGTCGGTGGGGCGCTGCCGCAGCTCCGCTCCGTGGAATCGCTCGAGCACCTCGTGCACGAGAGATCCGCGATCCCGATCGGACAGCGCCTGGTCGGGCCCTGGCTCGTCCGGCTCCTCCACCCCCAGGACGTAGGAGAGGAAGAACCGCTGAGGGCAGCCCGCCCAACGCTCGAACCTCGTCGGCGAACCGACGGGCGAGCCACCCACTGCCCCCGGTGCGCCGGCAGGCAACCTGCCCACGAATCCGGTCCAGGGCGATGCACGTCCGAGAACGCGATCGTCCCTGGCCGCCACAGCCCTTGCCGCTCGCTCGTCGAGCGCGGCGAACGCACCCGCTGCGGCACCGGAGCCGGCTTCGTCCGCGAGCGCCAGCAGGTCGGCCACGGCGGCCTCCGTCGCATCGGCGTGGTGCCTGGCGGCTTGGAGGCCTGCCTGGAACGAGGGGATGTCGCGCAGCACCGGATGGGCGACATCCACCAGGGCCGATGCGTGAACGGGCCGTCCCACGACCCGCGCCAGCTCCGCCAGCCACCATCGTGACGGAGCCACCTCGCGACCGGCCCTGGTGTCGACGCGAGGAACCGACAGCACCACGCTGCGAGCCCTGACGAGGGCAGCCGACGCCTGCGGACCAGGATCACGTCCCTCCACGAGGCCCAGCAGCACCACCAGCTCGAAGCGATCGTCGGACAGGTCGCACGGCGCGCCGATGAACACACCGCGACCCAGCTCGCCCACGACGAGGTGATCGGAGCCGTCCTCGTGGCGCCTGGAGGTGGGAACGCGGCCCCAGTGAGGGACACCGGCCGCTGTGAGCCGTTCGTGGAGCAGGAGGAGGTACGGGCTCGGGGCGTCGGAGACTGCGGCGATGGCCTCCGGAGCTGCCCCCTGGGAGAGGGCGCCCCTGACGGTGCGAACGGCCTCGCGCACCTCTTCCTCCGGATCTGGCGCTCGCACGAAGGTCCACGGCAACCGGACGGCGTCCATGGGCGAACAGTACCGAGGACCTGTGACGGCGACGGACGGGGGGGTTCTTCGCCGGCGCCGGCCCAGGTGATCGCCCTCCGGCCGCCCCGGCGCGAGACTCCTGGCATGGCGAAGCGCATGTCGTGGCTCTGGAAGCTCGCGCTCGCCGTCGTGTTGGTGGCGTTGGTTGCCTTCGCAGCGTTCCTCTTCGTCCGCTCCCGTGCGCCCTCTCCCTCTGCCGAGGCGTTCTGCTCCCGGATGGCGCTGGCCCAGGACCTCGACACGAGCTTCGCCAGGCTCGACGTGGAGGCGATCGAACGTCAGGTGGCCTCGCTCAAGGCAGCCGCAGAGGTGGCGCCGAAGGAGATCGCCGCACAGGTAGAGGAGGTCCTGACCCTCACCGAGGTCGTCGCAGAGGCCGTGGCCGACAACCCGGCTGAGCCCGCTGCGGCGGTGAGCCAGGCCCTTCGTGACCGGCGTGACCAGCTACCCGAGGTGGCCCGGTCGGGTCAGGTCGTGGAGGACTACACCGTGGCGACCTGCGGCATAGAGCTGGGGGCTTGAGCGCGTCGGGGGACGTTCGCGTCGCCCCTCGCCACCCGAGCTAGCGGATCTCGCCCCGCTTGACGATCACGTGGTCGATGATGCCGTACTCCTTGGCCTGCTCGGCCGTGAACCAGCGGTCGCGGTCGGAGTCGATCTCTATCTGCTCGACCGACTGGCCCGTGTGGCTCGCGATGCGCTCGGCCATCAGCCGCTTCGTGTAGGCCATCTGCTCGGCCTGGATGGCGATGTCGGACGCCTGGCCGCCGACCCCTCCGGAGGGCTGGTGCATCATGATCCGCGCGTGGG